>CAYZHR010000029.1:3863-7329 GCA_964477885.1 uncultured Candidatus Saccharibacteria bacterium | reverse complement strand
TGTACGAGACGGGTACATCGGTAACACTTTGTTGATTTTTTGATAGAACTGCCAAGGGGTATCGTAGCCCAGGGCCTGGTGTGGTCTGACAAAGACATATTCAATGAGCCATTCGGTCAGTTCTTTGTTAAATAATACAGGATTGGGGTTGAAATTGCCAAGAGCCAGGAATTCTCTTTTAAGGGTACCGTTAAGGTTTTCGTTGACGGGATTATCAGTGGGAGTATGGTTTCTTGACCAGTACTGGGAAATGTTAAGCTCTTTACAGGCTTCAATAAATTCCTTGTGGAATTCGGAGCCGTTATCGTGGAGAGCATTTAAGAATGATCCATCCAGGAGATAAAACATTCTTCTTAGAAAATCAGCAGCGTTTCTGGAGCTCTTGGTCGTGTACATATGAGCAAAGGGAATCTTGGAAACCGTATCAATGGCAGTGAGAATATACCTCTTTAAGCCGTTCCAGTAAACAACGATGCAATCCAGGGCTATCAGGTATCCGGAGAACGGTTTCTTCTTCAGCTCAGTGATCCTTTTCTTGGCTTGATTCCGTTTGCGTTTCGCTTGGAGTTTCTCGTTCTTTAAGGGATGATAATAGAGGCGATATTTCTTGATGGTGTATTGTATTTTCCAAGAAGAAATCTTTTCTCCGTAAATGTTGAAATACAGTTTTTGGAGCTTCATTTTGCCCCAGCGGATATGGGCTTTGCGGAGCAAGATAACCTTGTCTTCTTCCTGACTGGTAATCTCTTTTTGCCTGGTGGTCTTGGGCGCCTTGGATAAATCCTCCAGCTGCCTGAGATTTGTTTCGTCAAAACGGTTGAGCCAGGTATAAAAAACCTTGCGGGAGGTGCCGAAGTGCCTGGATGTTAAAGAGGCGTTCTTACCGGCTGTAAAGTGGTAATAAATAATCCATTCCAGTCGGACGCAGGCCCTCTTTGATAACTTGAGAACTTTGGCGGTTTTACGCCAGTGAGCTGCTTTGTCGAAAGGAGCCTGCAGCCTTTTTATGGCAGCCCAGTAAGGTTCATAGACCATATTGATGAGATTTAATGGTAACATTACCTCTAATCTTACCTGATTTTGGCAAGATAGGGGTGTTACCAATGTATCTCATCTTGTACAGTCTTTTGACAAAAGCCAATCCCGCGCTATAATAGAGTAAAATAATCAAACGGAAAGGAGGTGAGGCCATAGAAAAAGACCTTTAAAAACCTATTTAGACAATCGTTCATATTAAATTTTAAAGGAGAGATTAGCTAATGGATTCAATAAGTTTAGGGCAGATGGGTCCCGCTTACGACAAGCATATTCTTAATTATTTCAGACAGCGGTTGGAAATGGACCAGCAAATCACCCAAGAGAAAGTAAACGGCACCAGCGACTTACCATACTTGATAGAACAAGCCAAAGGATATGAAACCGGGGAAAGAGGCCTTTTCCTGGAACAAGCAGTTCGCCGCAACGGTGAAGACAAAGAGCATTTAGCCGATATCGAATCTGCTCTAAAAAGACTGGATGACGAAATTTTCGGCTGGTGCCTGGGTCCGGACTGCGTCACGAGAATACCGCTAGGCCGGCTTGACGCCATTCCAAACGTCAAGTACTGCGTTTCCTGTCAAAGCAAAAACAAAGGAAACCACGCTCCAGTCGCCCCAACCGCCGCCAAAAAGGACTATAATCCGCTCGGAATTTATCAAGCGCCTACGGTGAGGGTGAGAAAAACCAAAAGGGTCTAAGCCAGGGGCTGACATTTGTCAGCCCCAATTATTTTTGTTATGATAAAAAAAGTTGACACATGAGAGATAAAAACTTTTTTACTACAGCGGCTTTGTTGATAACCATCATCCTGATTGCCGGCGCCATTTATTTTTATAAAACCAAGCCGGCCGAAGAACCTGCGTCCCAAGAAACGCCTCAGGTGATTACAGAGACGGAAGAACCGGACAAGGAAACCGTTCTTACTAAGGACGGTTTCGCTTTGACTTTGCCAGTCGGCTGGTCGGAAATCACCCCGCCCCAAGAAAACATTCTGGCCATGGGAGTGGACAGCCGGGAAGAGATTAATGACGAAAAAGTCAAAGAGACCGGCTTCCGTACCAATCTCTCCATTCAACAGGACGATTTAAGCAAATACGAACAGCCATACAGTTTATCAGACTACATTGACAGCGTAAAAACTTCTCTGATGCAAGCCATACCCGGCATTGAATTTGCCAAAGAGGAACAGGGAGAGATAAACGGGTTCGACGCCGTTTTCGTCGAATGCTGGAGCACTCAGGAGGAAATTGATTTCGCCACGCTCTTGGTTTTTTTCAAAGACGCAAACAACTTTATCTGGGCGATTTCCTTCAACACTCTGCATGATTCCTGGCTGACCTACCAAGATGTTTTTTATCAAATAGCCGAAAGTTTCAAATTAGAGTAAAAAGTACCTTAAAAAGGGGGTAAAGGAAGATGGAGATACAAGCTGTATTTTTTGATATTGGTGTCATCCTGACCCGTCCTTCGTTTGAGGAGCCGATTAGGCTGAAGAAAGGGGTTTTAAGTCTTTTGCGGCAGATGAAAAGTCAGGGGTTGAAAATAGGGCTGATTGCCAACGTTTCTTCTCGGGGCCGGGTTTACGAAGAAATTCTGAAAAGACTCAAGGTGCTTTCTTATTTCGACATTTTAATTTGGAGTTCGGAAGTCGGCTTCAAAAAACCTCAACCGATGATTTTTCACCAAGCCATTCTTAGCTCAAATGGGGTCGTCGCAGGAAATTCAGTTTATGTCAGCGAGGATTTTGAGAAAGACATTTTGAGCGCCAACCGGGCCGGCCTGTGGGGAATTTGGGTAAATCGAAACCAAGAGAGCCAAGAAAATCCTTTCAGCCGGGAAATCAAAAAAGTAAGCGAGATTCCCAAAATCCTGGAAAACGGCTTCTTCCTCAACAATAGGGGAGAGGGTTAAGGTAAAGTACACTGCGGTGTACTTTTTTATTGTATGCGTTTTAATATTGAGCGAAGAAGACTTCGTCTTCTTCTTTAACTTCGCTTAGCTTCGCTTCGCTCGTTGTGCGACATTTCATTAAAGAATAATTAAAAAAGCCAGCGACCTTTATTGGATATACGCTGGCACAAAATAAATGTTTTTGTTTGTCTTATTATTATGACGAAAAAACAGGCAAAACGTTACACGCCGAGATAAATCGAAGATTTATCGAAGGCAAAGATGAAAACGAAGTTTTCATTGCCACGCCGAGATAAATCGAAGATTTATCGAAGGTGATGCATTGAAAATTCATCGAATCATTAATTCATTGAGTTTTGAGGTTTTTGCCGCTGTGGAACTGGCGGTGGATATAGGGCGTTTTTAGGTTATTTTGGCCAAATAGAAGGGGGAGGGAATTATACCTCTTTTGAGCCAAAAACGCCTCAGAGGGCCTCCTAGAGGCCTAAAATAGAGGTAAATATAGCGCGGTGGTTAG
>CAYZHR010000029.1:0-3763 GCA_964477885.1 uncultured Candidatus Saccharibacteria bacterium | reverse complement strand
AAAGTGAAGAAGGCATGTTTTTATTCTTTTAAAGGGTGGTATTTACGAAAGATTCTTTCAGCGTAACGGTCAGAGGCATGGACATATTTTGTAGTGGTGTCTAAAGATTCGTGACCCAAAAGAATTTGAATTGCGGTTGGACTGGCTCCACTTTCGGCTAAATAAGTTGCAAAGGCGTGCCTAATACCATGGACGGAAATAGGAACGTTTAATCCGAGCAATTCACGATATTTTTTAACTTTCTCCTCTAAGTAATTGGGAGAAAGTTTTTTTTCTTTTTGGTGAACATTCTTACCACGATAAGGAATAAATAAATATGGAGAATCAATATCGCCGCGAACATCTAAATAACTTTTTATGTATCTCTGGGCCCTCGGAGTTAAATAAACAAATCTTTCTTTCTTCCCCTTACCCCTTATAAAAATTCTACCTGTTTTATCAATTTGGTCTTTTTTCAAATTGATTAACTCCGAAATCCTCATTCCTGTGGAAAAGAGGGTTTCGAGGACTGCCCGGTTACGTAGGGCGACAAGTTTATTTTTTTCAAATTTAGTGGGGGATTCAATTAATCTTATTATCTCTTCAAACTCTGAAACCCTTGGATGTTTTCTTTCGGTTTTCACCAATTTAATTTCGCTCGGGGAAATGGAGGATTTATAGTCATTATCAATTAAATACTTTACATATGAACGAAGCGCAGAAAGCATCCGATTAATTGAAAAACTGGCCAGCTTTTTCTTTCCTTTCTGAGATTTGGCTGTTTTTCGGTCTTGCGAAACCAAATATGCCTTGTAGTTAAGAATGATTTTTTTATCGGTCTTATTAAATTCAACATTCATTTCCTTTAAGAAGTTTTGAAAAACTTGTAGATCTCGTTCGTAATTATAAACCGTCTCTTGCGAGAGATTGTTTACTTGAAGATTTAAAAGGAAATCGTCTAAATATGGAAGCTGTGTTTCCTTCATATAGTCTATATTGTTATGAGTGTAAGGGATATTATACTCACTTACCTATATCCATAATAATAGGCCCAAAAGGGTCTGTCAAGTACCTCCCCCGCTAATCTAAAAGGTCTTTAAATCTTTCCCAAAGCGATTGGCCGGTTTCAATGCTTTTAGGCAAATCTTCCTTCATTTCAGTTTTCTCTTTTTGGAATTCCTGTTCCAGAGACGGCTTCTTTTCAGCCCACCAAGGAGCGATTCTCGGCCAAACGGCAGCGTCCCAGAAAGCCTTAAACTTGGCCCACATGGCCAGCCAAACGGGCAAAGCTTGCTCTTCCCAGACCTTTTTGACGGCATTTGGCAAAGCTTTGAGGATATCCAGTCCCATGGACTCTGCCTCCTCCAAAGTTTCCGGCCCCTGATACCCTTCCTGAGCCAAAGTAAAACCTGGCAAAACCAAACCTAATATTATCAAAACAATAATTGAAAATTTAAAATTCATTTAATTAGTTCCCTCGCCTCTTTGAGACGTTTTAATGTTTTTTCCTTGCCCAAGATGCCGGCTATTTCAAATGGACCCGCTGAAGCGGCCTGGCCGGTCAAAGCTACCCGCCAGGGCCATAAAAGATAACCTCTATCCCCCATGGCTGCGGCTTGGGGCATTAAAATCTTCTCGATGTTTTCTTTGTTCCACTCTTTTATTCCAGACAATATATTCTCTAATTTGTCAAGGGACTCTAAAACTTCTTTGTCTTTCATTTCTTTCCACCTCAAGAGCTCTTTATCGTATTTTAGCTCATCTTTAAAGAAAAATTCAGCCAGTTCCCTGATATCTGAAAGTTTTTTCATTCTTTCTTGGTAAATGGCGACAATTTTTTCAAAATGGGCTGGCTCGGCTTGAGGCAGATATTCCCGGCAGAGCTCGGCCAGCCTTTTGACCGATTTCTGGCGAATGTAGAAACCGTTCAAATAGTCCAGTTTCTGGAAATTGAAGATGGCCCCTGACCTCTGCACTTTGTCCAAGGAAAACTCTTTGACTAAAGAAGCCAAAGAGTAGATCTCCCTTTCTTCGTCGGGATTCCAGCCCAGAAAAGCCATAAAATTGACGAGCGCCTCTGGCAAATAGCCCTGCTGGCGGTAATCGGCCACGGCCACCGAGCCGTGCCTTTTTGACAATTTGCTTTTATCCGGTCCTAAAATCAAAGGCAGGTGGCCATATTTGGGCTGCTCGAAGCCCAAAGCTTCCTGCAGCAAGATTTGTTTGGGGGTGTTGGAAAGATGGTCTTCTCCCCGGATGACGTGGGAAATTTTCATTTCAAAATCATCGACGACGACGGCAAAATTGTACAAGGGAGTAGCCAAGTCCTTGGCAATGGCGAAATCCCCCATCAAAGCACTGTCAAATTCCACTTCGCCCCTGATTAAGTCATGAAAAACCACTTTTTTTGTCGGAACTTTGAACCTGATAATGGCCGGCTGGCCGGCCGCCAAACGTTCTTCCGTTTCCTTTTTGGTCATGTTGCGGCACTTGCCGTTGTATTTGGGCGCCTCTCCCCTACTCATCTGTTCCTGTCTTTTTGCCTCCAATTCATCTTCAGAACAAAAACAGTAGTAAGCTTTGCCATCTTTCAAAAGTTTATCTAAATATTGGCTGTAACTTGCAGTTCTTTCACTTTGGCGATAAGGGCCGTATTCGCCGATATACTTTTTTTCGTTGTTTTTTATAAGTTTTAATTTTCCATCTTCGGCTGGAACGACCGGGCCTTCGTCCCATTTAATCCCCAGCCACTGCAGGCTCTCCAAGATATCTTTCTCGTATTTGGGGTCTGATCTTGCCAAATCAGTGTCTTCTATTCTCAAAACAAACTTGCCGCCTTCGTGTTTGGCGAAAAGGTAGTTGAACAGGGTGGTTCGAGCCGTACCAATATGAAGACGACCCGTCGGAGACGGCGCCATTCTTACTCTAACTTCCTTAATTGTCAGATTTTTAGCCATACCCCGTTAGAAGTCGTCTTTATAAAGCAAATTACTAATTTCAGACGACCTTTTTTAGCCATATTGCCCCGTTAATAGCAAACAGAAAAAATTTCTCTAATTTTTTCTGCCTTAGACTTCTAACGGGGCATAAATCTTCAATTTCAGCTTATCATGCTTTGCAGTCTAGAAATAGCCTTCGGGTTTGAGTTTTGAGTATATTTTATTGAATCTGCCTTCATCAAGATAAGTGTCGTTCTCTACCCGGTTCTTGATGTTTTTGACTGCCAGATAAAATTCCTTCAATTGATTAAATCGCTTGTTGTTTTTGTATCTCTTTAGAATTTTTCGGTTATTTCCATCGATCACCGAAAGAAACTTATCTAAGCTGATTTTCGGTTTGACGTATTTCATTCTGCTTTCCAACGATGCCAAAGCTATTTTCTCCGGGAAAAGGTAGCCCAGGAAATAAAGGATGGCTCTGGCTTCGTTCAAATCTTCCCAGGAAGATTTTTGGCTGTTGAGAATATTTTGATATCTTTGCCACAGCCTTTCAATTCCCTTTTCAATGTTGCCTACGTCCAATAAATAAGTGTATTTCAACAAATCTTTCATTTTATTTCCTTAACAACCTTATTGTCAAAATCAACCACTACCCTATCGCCGGTTTTCCATGCCTTGGTAGCGTTTTTGATTCCCATTAAGAGCGGCTTTTGGAATTCTCGGGCGATGATGGCCTGGTGAGAGAGCTGGCTGTCAATTTCAGTAACGATAGCTGCAATTTTATCAATTACCATGACCAAATCGGGCTGGGTGTTTTTGGCCACCAAAATTGTCCCTTCTTTGAC
>CAYZHR010000028.1:0-7494 GCA_964477885.1 uncultured Candidatus Saccharibacteria bacterium | reverse complement strand
ACGGCTAAAAAGCTTATTGAGATTAATCCCGCTAAAACTTTTTTCACCCCGTTAGAAGCCGTCTTTATATAGCTAATAGCTAATTTCAGACGACCCTTTTAGTTATGCTACCCCGTTAACAGCAAGTAGAAAAAATTCTCTATTTTTTCTACCTTAGGCTTCTAACGGGGTTCATTTTGTCTTTTTATTTTAAGAATTCAAAGGATTCGACCTTTAGGTAAAATAATTTAACAACATCAAAGTTGTTTCCTTTACTCCTATGATTGATTGTAGCACCTTTATCAAACCTGAAGCAAGCAGAATAATGGCAAGGCCAATCGCCGTCCATAAGGCCAAATCTCTAGCTTTTTTTAATCTAACCGGGTCGCCCGCCGAAATCACGAACATAAAACCGGCGATGACGAACATCACAGCCGCGATGCTCGGAGCAAAAAAGTAGAAAAAGTTATGCAGAATCGCATTCAGCAACTGGTCAAACTCCTGATACTTCAAAGGGTTTTTAATCTCAACCCAGTTACCGCCACTTCTAGTTGTCTTATCAGGTGTGCCGCCAGGTGTGCCGCCAGGTGTGCCGCTGGAAGAACTTTTGGTAGTGAAAGAGCAAGAATTACTACTCTGGCTGCATTGGTTTGTTTGAGAACAAGCCTCAACATACCAAGTATACGACTGGCCGGATTGCAACTCAAAACCCAATTCAATAGGATCAATGGTAATAGAAGATCCAAAAGTAGTTATTGGTGCAAAACCACCAAGATGCACTTTATTATAAGAGTAAGTGCCAGCATTACTCCAACTCAAAGTAGGCGTAGTGGAAATGCCGCTTTCGTTACACGGAGAAAGGCCAGTAGGGGCTGGAGGGGCAGCGGAACTGCCAGAACTTCCCGCAACGGTGAAATTACGCGTTTCAGAATAATTGCAGCCGTCGGCATTGCAAACCATAACACCCCATTGATAATCATCAGGCGTGAGGGCTTCTGAGGATTGAATCTGATATTCAGAATTGGAGAGAGGCCAGGATTCATTGCCCACAGAAAGTGTGTAGGAAGTGGCACCCGGAACGGACGACCAATCAAAATAAGGCGTTGCGGAAACCGTGCTACCGTCCGCCGGGAGCAGAAGTTGAGGGGCCTCTGGCTCATCGGCTGAAGCAAAATTCAAAGCAAAAAAAGATGAGCCTAAAATTCCGCAAAAAAGAAATGTGTAAAAAGTCCGTTTCATATTTTTATTGTATCATATGCAAGCGGCCGACGCCACCTTGTCGCCGGGGTCAAGCCTCATAACCCTGACTCCTTGGGTTGCTCGGCCTAGCCGAGCAATAGCGCCGACTTTGGTCCTGATGACCTGGCCCTTCTGGGAAATGACAATTAAATCTTCCTCTTCGCCGGTCAAAATCATGGCTGAAGCCAGATTGCCGGTTTTGGGCGTCACCTGAACGGTTTTAATGCCTGATCCTCCTCTCCCCTGTAGTTTGTATTCTCTCAAATCAGTCCTCTTGCCGTAGCCGTTTTCCGAAAGTACGAGCAGATGACATTTGCCCGGCTGGCACTTTTGGCTCGTCACATCCATGGCAATGACCTCGTCGTCTCTTTTCAGGCGGATGCCCCGTATGCCGGAGGCCGTACGGCCCATGGGTCGAACGTCCTTCTCTTTGAAGCAGATTGACTGGCCTTTTCTGGTAACAAGCATGATGTCGTCATTCCCGGTGGTCTTGCGCACGCTTCTTAAAACGTCCCCCTTTCTTAAAGAAATGGCAATCAACCCCGAACGCCTGACGTTTTCAAAATCCTCCAGAGGAGTTTTCTTGATTATACCATTTTTGGTGACCATGACGAGATGCTTCACTCCCTGCTCCGCGTCTTCTTTGCCGACCGGATGCAAAGACAAAACTTTCTCTTGCGAGGAAATCTCCAGGAAATTCAAAAGTCCTCTGCCTTTAGCGACTCTGGTGCCTTCGGGAATTTCATAGACCGGAGTGCGAAAAACTTTGCCTAAATCCGTAAAAAACAACAGGCTGTCGTGAGTCATGGCTGTCAGAAAATGTTCCACCACGTCTTCTCCCAAAGTTTTCATACCGACCATGCCCTTGCCGCCTCTCTTTTGTTTTTTGTACAAAGCCGGATTGATTCTTTTAACATAGCCGCCCTGGGTCAGGGTAATGATGGTTTCTTCCTGAGGAATTAAATCTTCTTCGGCAATCTCGCCAACCTTCTGAACAATCACTTTGGTTTTTCTTTCATCGCCAAAAGTTTCTTTCACCTCTTGCAATTCTTTTTTAACCACCTCTTTGATTCTCTGCGGGCTTTTCAAAATGGCGGTGTATTCTTTTATCCGAGCGAGCATCTCTTTCAGCTCGTCCTCAATCTTCTTCCTTTCAAGTTTCGCCAAAGCGGCCAACTTCGTTTCCAAAATGGCGTTGGCTTGAATCTGCGTCAAACGGAACCTCTTCATCAGGTTCTTCAGGGCGTCCTCCCTGCTTTGCGAAGACTTGATTGTCTTGATGACGGCGTCAATCTTAGCCAGGCACCTGTGTAATCCTTCCAGAATATGGGCTCTTTCTTTGGCTTTGTCCAAGTCATACTGAGTTCTTCGCTGAACCACTTCCTGGCGGTGCAAGAGATAGTAATTTAGAACTTCGCTCAGAGAAAGGACCCTGGGCTGAATGCCGTCAACCAAAGCCAGCATGTTTAAATGGAAGTTCTTCTGCAAATCGGTGAATTTGTAAAGACGGTTCAAAATCTTTTGGGGATAAGCGCCCTGCAGAAGGTCAATGACGATTCTCATGCCTTCTTTGTCCGATTCGTCCCTGATGTCTTTTATCCCCTCGATCTTTTTCTCTTGCACCAAGTGAGCCAGCTGTTCCACCAAGGTTGACTTGAGAACCTGGTAAGGAATCTCGCTGATGATGATTTGGGTTCGACCGGCATTTTCTTTTTCCAGGATTTCCGCTTTCCCTCGGGTGGCAATCGAACCTTTGCCCTGGGAATAAATTTCAAGAATTTCTTTTTGGTTGAAAATGCTGCCGCCGGTCGGAAAGTCCGGTCCTTTGACGAACTGGAACAAATCTTCGGTATCGGCTTTGGGATGGTCCAAAAGATAAATGGCAGCATCAGTAACCTCGGTCAGATTGTGCGGCGGAATATTGGTCGCCATACCAACGGCAATCCCCAAAGAGCCGTTCAATAAAAGTTGGGGCAGAGGAGAAGGCAAAACGAGTGGTTCACGTCTCGTGCCGTCGTAATTATCAACCAAATCAACCGTGTTTTTTTGGATATCATTCAACATCGCCTCGCCAATTTTCGACATTTTAGCCTCTGTGTATCTATAAGCGGCAGCGCTGTCCCCGTCAATCGAGTTATGAACAAAAATTCCAGCAGCTAAAGCAAAATTGTGCCAAGGCTCAATAGTTAAATCATAAACATCTTCTTTCCTGCGGAGAATTTTGGTTTTTACTATTTTGTGATTGTATTTTTTAGATTCTTCAAGAATTTCTTGAAAACTATTAAAATAATCTTCCCAGAGCTTCTTCATTCTTTCCGAAAGTTCTTTCCGAATATCTGGTCTGGTAAAATATTTTTTTAAACTCTCTCGATGCTTTTCTCGAAATTCGTCTCCTTTTTCTTTCCATAAATTTTTAGCTTGCTTAAGATGTACTTTGTAGTGTTTTTTGACAGAAAGTCTTACTATATTGTCCGGCGAATTATTCCAACGATTAAAATCTTTATGGTGCAAAATAAATGATGCTAAGTTTCTCTTAATCTGCCCGTATCGCTCGTTATCATTATATTCGTCAGCAAGTTTATGAATAAATTCATAACGATTAGTAAGCGGTTGAAGAATTGATAAATAATGCTCACCGTCTTTAATTTGTCTTATATTAAAGTAAGCGGGCATCAAGGAATCTTTTGTATTTAAATTTTTGGCTTCTTTATAAGTGCCGTTTCTTAACATAAACCGGTGATCTGGAGTGCATTTAATTTTTTCTCCATTATCTAAAGTAAGTTCAATAATACTCTCATTCTTCCTAGTTCTGCGGGGATTTTTTATTTCGCTAATTTCTATTTTTTGAGTCTGAGGATTAAAACTAAATGTATAATTTTTCTTTCCCTGCCTTGTCTCTTTTATCAACTCTCTAAATGTCAAACTTCTTCCATCAACTAATTTCACTTTAGTATCTTTAGTGAAACAGCCAAAATTTCCTTGGCCTTGAACCAAAGGGTATCTTAAAGAAAAATCTTGGGCCATGCGAACCAAAGCATCATAAACTGCAGTATCGCCGTGAGGGTGATATCTAGCTAAAGTTGACCCGATCACCGAAGCTGATTTGCGGAATTTGGCGCTGTGGGTCAAACCATCCTCCCACATGGCATATAAAATCCGGCGATGGACCGGCTTCAACCCGTCTCGAACGTCGGGCAAAGCGCGGGCAACAATAACCGACATCGCATAGTCAATGTAAGATTCCTTCATCTCCTCGACAATCTCCCGCGGTTTGACGTAGCCGATGTCAGCTCCCTTATTCTTCTGTGGTGGTGGAGAATTCTTCGCCATATAATTCTTCTAAATTAATCTCGGGCATCTCGGGTACTTCAATTTTCGGCATGTCCCATCCCTCAAAAAAATTATCGCCTTGGAAATTACCCAATCTGCCCGGGATTGATTTTGCCCAAAAAAACAGAAGCGTTATTGCCAAAACGATGACGCTCAGCCAGAGAATCGTTTTCCTCGTCCTCAAGCTCATCATTGTTTCAAAACGACGATTTGGGTTTCTTCCTCGGGCAAATCTTTCTGCTTGATTAAAAGTTTGGGCTGTGGCTCAACTGATTTCTTGCCCATTTCCTTCAAAAATTTATCCACTCCTTCAAGTTTAATTTTAAGTTTCGGCACAAAGTAATGCATGGGGATGACGACCCGCGGTTCAATTTGGGAAATAATCTTGGCTGCTTCCTTGCTGTCAATAGTATAGACGCCTCCGACCGGCACCATCAGAATGTCTATGTCGCCGATTTTTTCAAGCTGTTCTGAAGTCAATTCTTTCTGGCCCAAGTCTCCCAAATGGCAAAGCCGCATGCCTTCTGCTTCAACGACGTAAATGGTGTTCTGTCCCCTCTCTTTGCCTTCTTTATCGTCGTGAAAAGCCGGAATGCCCTGGATAAAAACTTCTTTGACTTCGTATTCGCCCGGGCCCTCAATTAGAAAAGGTTCTCCCTTGACCGCTTTTTTGTTATTGTGGTCGTGGTGGTCGTGGGTAATGCACAAAATATCGGCCGTAAAATTAGGAACTTTCAGGCCGGTCGCTTCATCAAACGGGTCAATAACCAGAACTACCTGCTCTTTGTTATGAGCGGCTATAATCTGAAAACAAGATTGTCCCTGCCAGATAATATGCATAAAAATATAATGCGAATTCTACGAATAAATATCCGAATACTACGAATATTCGTATCATTCGAATACGAATTCGGAACATTCGGATTATATCACTTAATATCTTTATCTTATCACAATTTTGTTAAGAACTCAAACTCTTGTAAAAAAAGATTAACTATTGTATACTGATTTTATGGAAAAAACCTTAGAAAATAAAAATGATCTATTGAAACCGCCCAGAGCAGGTGAAATTGTCGAAGGTAAAATCATCGGCTTTGGCCGTTCAACCGCCTATCTCGACTTAGGGGCGCTGGGAGCTGGCATAATTTACGGCCGGGAGTTTTTGGAATCCAAAAACACCCTCAAAAATCTCAAAATCGGAGACAAGCTTTTCGCCAAAATAGTCGATCTGAAAAACGATGACGGCTACACCGAGTTATCTTTGGCGGCGGCCGACCGGGAACTTGGCTGGGAAAGGCTGGGCCACCAGAAAGAACTGGCCGAAACCATCAAGGTCAGGATTTTGAACGCCAACAAAGGAGGGCTGCTCGTTGAAACCGAAGGGGTCCAGGGTTTTCTGCCCGTTTCCCAACTCTCTCCCGAGCACTATCCCCGAGTTGAAGGAGCTGACAAAAACAAAATTCTCACTGAACTGCAAAAACTGATCGGCCAAGAACTGGAGGTCAAAATCATCACCCTTGATCCCAGGAAAGAAATCTTCATCCTGTCTGAAAAAGCCACGGAAATCGAAAAACTCAAAGAAATTTTAAAGAAATACAAAACGGATGAGGTGGTTGAAGGAGAAATTACTGGAGTCGTTGATTTCGGCGCTTTCTTGAGATTCGGGCAGGAAAATCTGGAAGGACTCATCCATATATCCGAACTTGATTGGCAATTGATAGAGGACCCTTCGGAAATCGTCAAAGTCGGGGAAAAAGTCAAAGCCAAAATCATTGAGATTACTCCTGATGGCCGGGTCTTTCTATCATTGAAAGCTTTAAAAAAAGACCCTTGGGAAAAAATCGAGGAGAAACACAAAAAGGGAGACAAAATTAAGGGCAAGGTGACCAAATTCAATCCTTTTGGCGCTTTTGTGGAAATTGCTCCCAAAATCCAAGGACTCGTTCACATTTCCGAATTCGGCACCAAAGCCAAAATGGAGGAAAGTCTCAAAATCGGCGAGAAATACAACTTCCAAATTCTCCAAATCGAGCCCAAAGAACATCGCCTGACTTTAAAAATGGTTTCAAGTTTAAACCCTTGACAAAATAGAGTCCAAGGTATATAATAATGATATAAATTTAGTTCAGGAAGCATAGCTTCCTTTTTAAATAAGAATAGGAGGTGTTAAGTGAAAGGAATCGTTCTTGAAGTTTGGTTTAAAGAGAAGAAACTGGAACCGGGAGAGGACGGCTATCTGGGAGAATTCAGCAAAGGCAATTTCCAGCTGAAATATATTCTCCCGGAGAAAGACTCGAAAATCGTCGTTTTTACCGTAGACGGCAAGAAAAACATCCTTCCGATGAAGGCCACCATTAAGACAGTCCCGATTAGCCAGGACGGCAACGGCGTCTTTACGACGCAGTATACCAACAATAACATCCGGCTGGCTGTCTTTGGCCAAAAAGGAAGGTTTGAAATCTGGGAAATCGCCATTGTTTCCCAAGGCGGAGTCTTCTTCCTGACCGAACAGAGGACTTACGAGAGTCAGTGGTTCCGGGGGCAGAACGGCGAGTATGTTTGCCCTGATTTTGAGAAGTGGCCCCAACTCATAGAGCTTCTCAAACCAATAATGGAAAAAGAAGAACTCCCGCCTGTTGCCGAATACTCCCCTCCCTTACCAAAGACCAATGGTCTTCTCAAGGGTCAAGGACAAGTGGTCTGGTATAATCTGGTCATGCAAATGGGTTGTATCCGTCTTGATGATAAGGGAACTGTTGCTCGGGTTCACTGGAAATCTCTGCCGCCCAATATGAATGGAGGACCCAGAAAACTTGAAGCCGGTCAACTGGTATCGTACCGCAAACTTCTGCCAGTCCCCCAAACCACTCGAGCCACCAGCTTCTCAATGGAGGTTCGAGAAGTAACTCCTCTCTGAAAACCAAACAAGAAAGCCCTACCGGGTCA
>CAYZHR010000027.1:0-7796 GCA_964477885.1 uncultured Candidatus Saccharibacteria bacterium | reverse complement strand
TGATGTGTCAACGAAAAGGCGCTAAGCTGAGAGTAATTCCTATCAATGATAAAGGCGAATTGTTGTTGGATGAATATGAAAAATTAATCAATTCCAGAACAAAGCTAGTAGCTATTGTTCACGTTTCAAATTCCCTGGGTACCATTAATCCTGTCAAAGAAATGGTAGCCATGGCTCATGAAAATAATATTCCTGTTTTAATAGATGGAGCCCAGGCAATTCAACACGGGCAGGTTGACGTTCAGGATATGGATTGCGATTTTTATGTTTTTTCAGGGCACAAAGTATATGGGCCAACAGGAACAGGGGTTTTATATGGCAAAGAGCGCTGGTTGAATGAAATGCCTCCCTATCAAAGCGGAGGAGAAATGATTGAGCGGGTGAAGTTTGAGCATACCACCTATAATGATTTGCCTCTTAAATTCGAGGCCGGCACGCCTAATTATATTGGTGTCATTGGATTAGGCGTAGCCCTGGATTACGTGGTAGGCATTGGATTAAGTAATATCCAACATTATGAAAAAGAAGAGTTGTTGGGCTATGCCACCACTAAGCTTATGGCCTTAAAGGGACTGAAATTGTATGGTACGGCGGAAAACAAAATCTGTATTTTATCTTTTTCATTGAACAACATTCATCCATACGATGTCGGCATGGTTTTAGATAAGATGGGTATTGCCGTGCGCACCGGTCACCATTGCACACAACCTCTTTGGGAACATTATAAAATTGAAGGTACTGTTAGAGCATCTTTGGCTTTTTACAATACCTTTGAGGAAATAGATTGTTTATGTGAAGCACTACAGAAAATCCAAAAAATGTTTGGGTAGGAAGAAAATGAGCATACAAGAAATACAAGAAGAGATTATTAGTGAATTTAAGATTTTCGACGACTGGTTGAATAATAAGTATAAGCATCTGATTGAATTAGGGAAAAATTTACCTCCGATTGATCCAAAATATAAGACAGAAGAGTACCTAATTAAGGGTTGCCAAGTAGAGACATGGTTTCATGCCAGATTTAAAGATGGGAAAGTCTTCTATGATATTGATACCAAGTCTCTAGTGATCAGAGGGATTATTGCCTTGTTAATCAGGGTTCTATCTGGTCAGCAACCAGAAGACATTCAAAATGCTGACTTGTATTTTATTGATGAAATAGGATTGAGGGAGAATTTTTCCCCCACTCGAGAAAATAGCCTTTGGAAATTAGTCAACCAAATAAAGCAAAATGCCATGCGGTATGCAAAAACAGTTTGAAAGGAGGTACTTACATGGAAGGAAAGAGAATTCTTATATTGGGGGGAGGCGTTGGCGGGTTAAGTGCGGCTTATCATTTGCGTGCGGCTCTGCCGCCAGAGCACCAAATTGTGGTGATTGGGAAGGATAGCAACTTCTATCTTTGTCCTCTTAATATGCGACTTATCTCAGGGGAAATGAAACATCCCCGGGAAGCCGAGCGTGACCTGTCAAACCTGAAAACTAAAGGTATTCAGTGGATACACGGGGAAGTCCTGGAGATAAATCAAGAAAAGAAGGTGGTACATACCACGGCGGGAACCCTGGAAGGTGATTACATTATTATTGCCCTAGGGGTCGAGAGAGTGCCAGATGCGATAGCCGGATTCAGCCAGGCAGCGTATAACTTTTATGATCGTTACGGAGCTCTCGAATTGAAGCAGCGCTTAGATGAATTTAACGGTGGTCGAATCGTCATATTGATTTGTAGCACTACTTTTTCCTGTTTAGCAACGCCTTTTGAAGCTGCTTTCTTGATTGATTCACTCTTCCGTAAGAAAGCTATTCGTCAAAATGTTGAGATAGCTATCTATACTCCAGAGACGCAGCCGGTACCCTTAGCTGGAGCCTCTATGGGCAAGCCGATCTGTGACTTGCTTACGGCGCGCGGTATTGAGTATCACCCTCTTACACAAATTGAAAGAATAGAACCAGATGCCCATCGGTTGGTATTTAAAGAGACCGAGGTACCATTTGATTTATTAGCGGCTGTGCCTATCCATATGGCGCCGCCAGTGGTACAAAAAGCGGGACTGACAGACGAAACGGGTTGGATACCGGTAAACCTGCAAACATTGGAAACAAAATATACTGATGTTTTTGCTATCGGCGATGTCACGTCTGTTCAGCAACCCAACCCTACTGGTTTCTTCTTGCCTAAAAACTGGGTGATTGCTGAAGAGCAAGGCCGCGTGGTAGCCAAAAACATTGCGGCTCAAATCCTGGGTGGCGGAGAGCGAAGCACGTTCAAGGGAAAAAGCTTTTGCTACCTCGGGGTTGGTGGAGGATATGACGGGGCTGAGGAATTTGAAGCGATGTATTCCCTGGCAAATTTTTATGGTTATCCTGAACCCATCGTCTATATGGAATTTCCCTCTAAGCAGTTCTTTAAGGAACGCGAAGCTCTTGAGCGAGAGCTGGTGGAAAAATTGATATAAAAATAAGAGGCATAGGGAGGTAGCCCAAAATAGAGCTACCTCCTTTTTATTTTTGTGCTTGTAAAAAAAATATAGATAGGTACAATATAATAAAAGGTCGTTTTAAAATACGGTTTTAATATTTTTATCCCTTATGCAACAATGCCTTATTGTCTATCACAATGCCTGGAAATTTTCCATGACCACTTATGGAATCCTGGTCTTGCTTGCTTATCTAATGCAAAATCTCTGGTTACTTTTGGTAGCTAGCGTCTTAATGATTGTCGGAGCTGTCTCGATAAACTACAATATTCTTTATCAGTTTTATTCTCGGATGCTGGGCAAGTCGGAAACAATCGAAAAAGAGCCAGGGGAATCAAGCTTTGTTTACGGCCTGACAGGGATGCTCCTCCTGATTGGTTTCTTGCTTCTCTATCTCGGAAAATTTGTCAGCGTTGCGTGGATTTTGATTTTAATACTGGTTTTCTTGATGCTTCTGTCTGGCTTTACTGGTGTTTGTGTGGCTTCTCTAATGTACGCAGTTTTTAAAAAGGTTTTTAGGAGATGAAGCCGAAGAGATAAATCTCTTCTTCACCTTCAATTTTATTAACATAAAATTTCGGTAAATGGAAAAAACTAAAGACTCTAAATCAAAGGCGATAGGGGCGCCCGCTTATATCAATGAGAGTTGCTGGTTGACTAAAACTCTTAATTATTCTCCGGCTAAGCGTTGTCGGTATTGTGAATTGAAACTCCGCCACTGCCTGTTTGTGCAATATCTGATAATCAGCTTGGTTTTAACCCTTTTGCTTTTCACCCTCTTTTTTTTAATTGAGGGGGGGATTCCGAAATTAGTCATTATCTCTATCTTTACTTTAGTCATTGTTTATGGCTACTTTTTCAACCGGAGCACGGAAAAGGTGATTGAAGCTTATTTTGCCCAAAGAAAAGCCAAGGAGGCCCTGGAAGAATTAGCCAAAGGACTGGAGGAACAAGTTAAACAAAGAACCAAAGAACTACGAAAAGCTAACGAGAATTTGGAGGTTTTAAGCCGGGCCAAAACAGAATTTCTTTCCATTACCTCTCATCAATTAAGGACTCCTCTCAGCGTTATCAAAGGTTACATTTCAATGTTGCTGGAAAAAACTTATGGCGAGGTGTCTGAAAAACTGAAAGGCCCCTTGCAGAATATTTATACGTCCAACGAAAGACTGATAAAACTGATTAACACTCTTTTGGATGTCTCCCGGATCGAATCCGGGAAAACCAAGGCGGAAAAGGAGAAAGCTTCCTTGGAAGAGGTGATTGCGAGCGTAGTGGAAGAGTTAAAAATGGAAGCTCAGAAGAAAAATCTCTATCTCAAATGGGAAAAACCAAAAACACCTTTGCCAAAAATTTTAATTGACCGAGCCAAGATGAGAGATGCTATTTTGAATATAGTTGATAATGCCATAAAATACACTAATCGGGGCGGTATAGGCATTAAAGCTAAAACAGAGGGCGATAAGTATCAAATAAAAATTAGCGATACCGGCAGAGGCCTGGAGAAAAATGAGATAACTAGATTGTTTGAGAGTTTTTCCCGCGGCACCGCTGGCAAAAAGCTTTCAGTCAATGGAACAGGTTTAGGGCTTTATGTCGCCAAAAAGTTTGTTGAGATGCATCAAGGTCGCATTTGGGTCGAAAGCGCCGGTCAGGGAAAGGGCTCTACTTTTTACATCGAACTGCCTACAAAATAACATGGAGAGGATTTTAAACATCGATACGGTCAAATATGTCGGCAAAGAAGCTAAGGTTTGCGGTTGGGTTAACACGCGGCGAGACCACGGCGGCATCGTCTTTTTGGATTTGCGGGACCGCTCGGGAATTTTGCAAATAGTTTCTGAATCTAAGTTAGCCCAAGAGATTAAAGAAGAGTATGCCGTTGAAATCGAAGGGAAAGTCCAGGAGCGGCCGGCCAAAATGGTCAATGCCGAATTAGCCACGGGGAAAATCGAACTGAAAGCGGAAAAGATTAAAGTTCTGGCCGCAGCCGAATCCCTTCCTTTTGACTTGAAAGATTTGAAGGTGAGTTTGCCGACACTTTTGGATTGGCGTCCTTTAACCCTGAGAAATCAAAAAATTAAAGCTATTTTTAAAATCCAGGAGCAGGTCATCGAGAGCTTTCGGAAGACTTTAAAAAGCCTGGATTTCACCGAGTTTGAATCTCCCCTGATTGTGCCTACTACGGCCGAGGGCGGAGCAGAGGTTTTTCATATCGATTACTACCATCACGACGCTTACCTGTCGCAAAGCCCCCAGCTCTACAAACAGATTCTGGTGCCGGTTTTTGAAAGGGTCTCTACTGTGACTCATGTCTTTAGGGCCGAGCCCAGCGTCACCACGAGACATCTTTCAGAATACATCAGCTTGGATGCCGAGATGTCTTTTATCGATTCGTGGGAAGAGTTGATGGATACGTGCGAAATCGTCATTAGAAATATCTTTTCTGATTTGAAAAAAAAATACCAAATCGCCGTGCCGAAATTAACTGAAAAAATCCCTCGCTTGAAAATGAGAGAGGCTCAACAGATTGTTTTTGAAAGAACGGGGAGAGACAACCGAAAGGAAATGGATTTAGAGCCGGAAGACGAAAGAGACATCTGCTCTTGGGCAGAAGAAAAATACGGTTCGGAACTTATTTTCATCACCCATTATCCGACCAAGAAACGGCCGTTTTACACTTTTGCCGATCCCCAAGACCCCGATTACACTTTGAGTTTCGACCTTTTGTGCCGGGGTTTGGAAGTTGTCACCGGCGGACAAAGAATCAATGAGTACGGGGAACTCGTGAAGAACATCAAAAAGTGGGGAAGCAATCTTCAAAACTTCAAATTCTATCTTCAGGCGTTCAAATACGGCATGCCGCCGGAAGGCGGATTCGCCATCGGCACCGAAAGGCTCGTTAAACAGATTTTGGGCTTGGCAAACGTCAGGGAGGCGAGTCTGTTCCCGCGGGACATGATAAGAGTTGACCAAAGATTGTCAGTTTTGCAGAAAAAGAAAAAGAAAAAATAAAATTTCGGTGGTCGATGAGTCTTTGACTCATCTTCAACTTCACTTCTGTAAACAGAAGTTCGTTAGATGACGAAAAACTTAAAATATTTTTTCATACCTTTGGTTTTGAGCCTGCCGTTCTGGTGGGGATTTAACATTGTGGAAAGAAACCTGAACGACTTTTTCTTTTGGCGGGAAATGGCGGAAAACCCCAAGGTTCTGGCGGCTCAGGTCAATCAACTGGCATTCGAGCAAAATTTAAGAGAATTGAAGCCTTTGCGCAATAACGAAATTCCCGATTTGGACATTCAAGCCAAATCAGCCATCTCTGTTTTTTTCGACAGCGAGGGGAAAGGCAGAATTCTTTTCGAAAAAGCATCTGCTCAACAACTGCCCATAGCCAGCCTGACTAAGCTGATGACGGCCAAAGTTGTTTTGGAAAATTACGATTTGTCGAAAGAAATCACTGTTTCAAAAGAGGCGGTTGAACAGGAGGAAGACTTGGGGAAGCTCGAAGCAGGCAAGACATTTTCGGTCGAGTACCTGCTTTATCCCTTGTTGATGGAGTCGAGCAACGATGCCGCTTTCAGCTTAGCTAATGATTACGATGGCATGACGGAAGAGAATTTTGTCGGGCTGATGAATTCGATAGCCCAGAGATTGGGACTGCAAAACACTCGTTTTTTCAACTCCACCGGTCTTGATCCGAAGGACGAGAAGTCAGAGGAAATAAATTATTCGAGCGCCCTTGATTTGGTGTTTCTCACCCAATCTTTATCGGAAGAGCCCTTGGTCTGGCAGATTCTTTCGACTCCCAAATACGATCTTTACGGACCGGAACTCATCAACATCAACAAGCTCTTGAGCAATATTCCAAGCATCGTCGGCGGCAAGACCGGCTACACCGAAAAAGCCCTAAGTTGCTTTCTTTTGGTTTCAGAAGCACCCAAAGGCAAGGGCCGTTTGGTCAATGTGATATTGGGCACGGCCAACGACCGGTTCAGCGAAATGGAAAAGTTAACCAATTGGGTTCAGGAGGCTTACAATTGGTAAAAATATGTTTTATTTGCCCGATGCAGCGATTGACGTCATCAAAATTTTCACTTTAGGCACTTTGAGTTTTGTCGTGGCTTTTTGGTTGACTCCTTTTTTGACCCATTTTCTTTACAAGCACAAACTCTGGCGGAAAGAAGTAAGAACCAAAGCGATCGACGGAAAAGACCTGACTTATTTCCAGAAATTCCACGCTGAAGGAGAGACTCATATTCCCAGGTTCGGCGGTCTTTTGATTTGGCTGGTGCCTTCCTTTTTGGCCGGCCTTTTTTATTTGTTTTACAAAGCCGACACCGGCATTTGGTGGCTGGAAAAATTGAGTTTTTTGAGCCGCGACCAAACCTGGCTGCCGTTTTTCGCCTTGATCACGGGAGCGACGGTCGGGTTACTGGACGATTTCCTGCAGGTGAGAGGCAAAGGCAGATATATTTCCGGCGGGCTGGGTTTGAAACAAAGGCTTGTTTTGATGGGGATGATTGGCATTGTCGGCGCTTGGTGGTTTTATTCAAAACTCGAACTTTCGACCCTGCACGTACCGGGACTGGGCGATTTCAGCATCGGGCTCTGGTACATTCCTTTTTTCGTTATTGTTATGATGGCAGTTTATTCGGGCGGGGTGATTGACGGTCTGGACGGTCTGGCCGGAGGGGCTTTTGCTTCGATTTTCGGGGCTTATGCGGGCATTGCCCTGTTCCTGGGCCAAATTAACCTGGCGGCGTTCTGCGCGGCCATTCTGGGGGCTCTGTTGGCCTTTTTATGGTACAACATCCCTCCGGCCCGCTTTTTTATGACCGAAACCGGGATGATGGGGTTATGCGCCGCTTTGACCGTGGTGGCTTTTTTGACCGACTCGGTCCTGGTTTTGCCGATAATCGGCGTTTTGCTGGTGATGGAATCGGGCTCGGTGATATTGCAGCTTCTTTCCAAGAAGTTTCGGGGCAAGAAAATCTTTTTGGCCGCTCCCATCCATCATCATTTCGAGGCCAAGGGCTGGCCGGCTTACAAAGTCACTATGCGTTTTTGGGTTATTGGCGCAGTAGCCGCCATCATCGGCATTACCATCAGGTTGTTAGGGTAGGGAATGTTTTCGGGCAACTCTTCGAGTCCTTTCGCCCCTGCGGATAAAATTAACACACCTTTTGAGGTGTTTTAATTTTTGTCTGGGGGTGGAGGTGTCAACGATTCCCTTGTGGCCTTCGGGCAACTCCTCTCCGCCCTTGCCTCGTTGAAAATTCCGGCTGACGCAGATTCCTTTACCGGTCATATCCCGAA
>CAYZHR010000026.1:1354-7929 GCA_964477885.1 uncultured Candidatus Saccharibacteria bacterium | reverse complement strand
GAATATGGTGTAATCCGGCCTTGGCGTTGGCGGTCGGCGGCCCCTCAAAAAACACGAAATCACGCACTTTTGCCCGCTGTTTAATGCTTTTTTCAAAAATTCCAGCCTCCTGCCAGAATTTCAATATTTTCTTTTCTTCTTCCGGAAAGTTAACTTCCATAAATTACATTATATTACATCTTCTCGGGGGCGGAAATGCCCATCAAAGACAAAGTGTTTCTTAAAACAATTTTGGTGGCTGAAACCAGGCATAAACGGGCTCGGCTCAGATTCTTGTCTTCGGAAATCACCCGGCAGTCCCGGTAAAACTGATGAAAAACGGCGGCCAAATCCATGGCGTATTGCGGCAGCCTCTGGACCTGATAATCTTCGGCAATATCTTCCACAACTTCAGGAAATCTCGTCAATTGTTTAACGAGTTTCAATTCGGACGGATGGTCCAATAAATTCAAAAGGGACTGAACCTCTTTGACTTCAGCTTTGCGCAGAATGCTGCAAATCCGAGCGTGAGCGTACTGCACATAGTAAACCGGGTTTTTCTCCGATTGAGTTTTAGCCAAATCCAGATTGAAATCAATATGAGTATCAACCGATTTCATTAAAAAGAAAAATCGGGCAACATCCGAACTCACTTCTCCAATCAAGTCTTCCAAAGCGAAAAAAGTGCCACTTCTCTTGCTCATCTTTACCTCCCGGCCCTTTTCAATTAATCTGACAAACTGTCCAATAATAATTTTTAACTTCTCGTCAAACCCCAAAACTTTGGCTGCGGCCATCAACCGGGGTTTATACCCCCAGTGGTCAGCTCCCCAAGCGTTAATCAATAAATCATACCCGCGGGAAACTTTGTTAAGATGATAAGCGATATCGGAAGCAAAATAAGTCGGCTCGCCACCCGCTTTAACTAAAACCCGGTCTTTGTCGTCACCCAGTTTAGCCGAAGAAAACCAAAGAGCCCCTTCTTTTTCGTAAGTAAAACCTTTCTTCTTTAATAGCTCAGTGGCTTTCCGAACCAAGCCTTTTTTATACAAGCTCCTTTCTGAAAACCAAACATCGTACTTCACCCCGACTTTCTCCAATAATTTCTTGGCTTCAACCAGCATTTTCTTAAAGCCGATTTCGGTAAAAGTTTGAATCCTTTTTGTTTCAGGTAATTTTGAATATTTTTGAGGAATTTCTTTGGCTATATCTGTGACGTATCCGCCTTGGTAAAATTCTTCCTTGATTTCCACTTTTTGACCCAAAAGTTCCAGAAAACGGGCATTAATCGATTCTCCCAACAATGAAACCTGCCGGCCATAATCATTAATAAAATACTCCCGAGTCGCCTTATGGCCAGCTTTTTGGAGAACATTGGCTAAAACATCCCCCCAAAAAGCGCCCCGGCCATGCCCGAGGTGAAGAGGGCCAGTAGGATTGGCCGAACAATATTCAATGTTTATTTTTTTTCTTCCAATTTCCAAATTGCCGTACTTTTCTTTTTGTTTTAAAATCTCTCTGATTTGATTTTGTAGATATTCTTTTAAAACAAAAAAATTAAGGAAGCCGGGTTCGGCAACCTCAATCTTCTCAAATAAATTGGGCTGCAGGTTTAAAATGTGTGATCTAAGATTGTGAGCTATCTCTTTGGGCAACAGTTTGACGGTTTTGGCGGTCTTTAAAGCAAAATTGGTTGAATAATCGCCGTATCTCTCGTCAGCCGGATAATCAATTTTAACCACTTGCGGCACCGTAAAGCCGGCTTCCTTGGCAGCCTGTTTGACTAATTTGGCGATTTCTTGACGAATCATACTTTCAGTTTATCTTATTTTCGGCTAAAATTAAAGTATGAGAGCGTTGGCGGAAAACAAAAAGGCTTATTTCGATTATGAAATTCTGGAAAAGTTCGAAGCCGGGATGGTTTTGACTGGCCAGGAAGTCAAATCAATCAAATCGGGCCACATCAA
Organism: uncultured Candidatus Saccharibacteria bacterium; assembly: GCA_964477885.1. Lineage (GTDB taxonomy): Bacteria > Patescibacteriota > Minisyncoccia > Minisyncoccales > MHMH01 > CAYZHR01. The sequence goes on along the minus strand of CAYZHR010000026.1, from coordinate 5,983 downwards.
CCTGGCCGGTTCTTACGTTGTCTTTAGGAACGAAGAAGCTTTCCTGCTCAACGCCAACGTCCCGCCCTATCAACCTAAGAACGCGCCAGCCAACTACGACCCAGCCAAGATGCGGAAACTCCTCTTGAACAAATCGGAAATCAAATACCTGATCGGCAAATCGCAGGAGAAACACTTGACTTTGGTGCCGTTGAAGGTGTATACTAAGAAAGGTAAAATAAAGTTGGAGTTCGGCCTGGCTAAAGGCAGAAAAAAGGCCAATAAAAGGGAATTATTAAAAAAACGGGCCGTTGACCGGGAAATAGAAAGAGAACTAAAATTGCGGGGATGATAAGCATCGATGGAAGAACCTTTTAAAATAGGCAGGTAAACTTAAAGGATAAGTGCCAACTTATTCCAAAAACCCGCTCTAGCTTACGCTAACGCATAAGCCGAGCCATCTGGATTACTAACTCTCGATAGGCAATTCGGGTGTCATATCATCGAGATAAGGCAACTGTCACGCCTGGGGCAATTGTCTGAATAAAACAGGCTAGGAAGATTAGAGTCTTGTCCGTTTCCAATCTAATATTCCGAACGGCTGAAACGGACTAAACCTGTAGAACTATTTTAAAAAATCTTTCAGACAAGGGTTCAATTCCCTTCATCTCCACACGACTTTGCAAAAAAGAGTATTCATCAACCGGCAAATAAGGGCTAAAGAGGTAAGACTAATTGATGAAACAGGCAAACAGCTGGGGGTTATGGATTTGGAAAAAGCGCTCCCACTGGCCCAGGAGCGCAATTTAGATTTAATCCAAGTGACAGAAAAAGTTGAACCTCCCATCTGCAAGATAATGGATTACGGCAAGTATCTCTATCAAGAAAAAAAGAAAGAAAGAAAGGTAAAGCCCCGGGGAGGGGAACTCAAAGGAATCAGGCTTACTTTTAATATATCTACCCATGACCTGGAAACCAGGACCCGCCAGGCAGAAAAATTTTTGAAGGAAGGAGACAAAATCAGAATTGAGATGGTGTTGAGGGGCAGGGAAAAAGCTCTGGGAAATTTTGCCAAAGAGAAAATAAATAAATTCCTGGAAATTCTCCAAAGCTTCATCCCTTGTAAAGTCGAAAGAGACTTAAAAAGAGAGTTCAGGGGTTTTACCATGATAATTTCGAAAGGCTAATTAATGTTGGGCGATGAGAACTTCGTTCTCATCTTCAACTTCGCTTCCGCTTACGGAAGCTCGTTCGATGAAGACAAGAAAATCAATCTTAAAACGTTTCAAGGTCACGCGCACCGGTAAGGTTATGAGAAGAGTTACCGGCCAGGATCATCTGCGGGCCAAAAAAACCGGCCAAAGGCGAAGAGCCGGCCGCAAGTGGGTGGAAATGACGAAGTCCGACGCCAAAAAAATACGAAGACTGCTGTCTTCTTAAACAATCCGAATCTACGAATAGTATCCGAATGTTGCGAATATTCGTATTATTCGAATAAAAATTCGTGTCATTCGCATTATATTTTTATGGTTAGAGTTAAAAAAGGAAAAGCTGCCCGCAAACACCGAAAGCATCTTTTGAAACATGCTAAGGGTTTTCGTTGGGGCAGAAAAAGGAAATACAAAGCGGCCAAAGACGCGCTGCGACACGCCTGGGAATACGCTTACCGGGACAGAAGGACAAAAAAGAGAGATAAGCGCCAGCTCTGGCAAATTCAAATAAACGCCGCCTGCCGGAAAGAAGGCATGTCTTACAGCCGGTTCATGGCCGGGCTGAAGAAAAACAAAATTGAGCTTGATAGAAAAATTCTTTCAGGACTTGCCCAGAATCATCCCGAGATTTTAAAGAAGATATTAGAACAAGTGAAAAAATAATTTCTGTGTAATTAATATAAAAACCGGATTGCTCCGGTTTTTTTATTACTTTGAATTATTGCAAGAAATAATGGGCAAATCTACTGGATATTTACCGTCAAAGCAAGCAGTGCAGAAATTACAGGGTTGAAGCTTTTTCCGCAAATCAGACTCCACAACCGCTTTGATGGTGTTCTCCAAGCTTAGATATCCCAAATAATCGGCTCCGATTTTTGCCTGGATTTTGGCTATATTTCCTCCTAGGTTCGCCGCAATAAGCTCGTCGTCATACCGCCAAGTATCAATTCCGTAATAACAGGGGAACAAATAAGGCGGAGAAGTGAGTAAAACATCAACTTCTTTTGCCCCGTTGAAGGTTCTGCCAAACAACTCCTTCGATCTTTTCAGAAAGTTTATCACTCGAGGAGCGGTAGTGCCACGGACAATTGAATCATCCACCGCTACTATCCGTTTGTTTTCAATATCAAAGATAATCGGATTAAACTTAAGTTCAACACCTATCTCTCTTAAATCCCTGACTGATTCGATAAAGGTCCGACCGAAAGTAAAGTGGGCACGGAATAGGGCTTCATAAATTAACGGGATGCCAGTGGTATCATGCAACCCGAGCGCACCCAGCAACCCTGAATCTAAAACCGGAACAAAAGCTTCCCTGCTGGCCAGCCTTAAACTGTGCTCCTGGGCCAAATATTGCCCCATCTTTCTTCGGGCAATATTCAGCGGAACTCCCTCGATTACGCTATCGGGCCTGGCGAAATAAATGTACTCGAAAAGACATATCTTCAATTCTGATTTTGGGTCCCACATCACCGAACGAATACCTTCAGAATTAATCACAACAAGTTCTCCCGGATTTACGTCCCTTATCAGCTTAATGCCCAGATGGTCAAAACTGCAGCTTTCCGAAGAAAGAGCATAATATTCGTTACTCTCTCCAAGACACAGTGGCCTTATCCCTCGTGAATCCCTGACGCCAATGACTTCGTCTCTATAAAGGATGGTTAGAGAGAATGCTCCCTGGAGTTTTGGCAGAGTTTCATTCAACGCTTCAAAAAAACTATCACGCGATGAGGTTTCAATCAGTTTAACAATCACTCTTGTGTCGCTTATTTCTAAACCTGAAGGAGAATCAATGTGCTTCTCTCCTTCTCCGTCTTCCTCAAAAACGGCTCCTCTTATTTCGGCTTCTTCTTTTAACTCCAGGGTGTTACCCAGGTTGCCGTTGTGAGATACGGCAAATGGCACTCCATCAAAACTTCCCTCAATCGGCTGGACATTCGCCCTGCTTACCTTGCCTGTCGTCGCATAACGATTATGTCCAATGCCGGCATTGTCAGAAGTTGCCATGCCGGTGCTCGCCTGGCCCCGGTGTTGAAGTCCTTTAAGGGCAAAAAAAATCTTAAAACCGAGAGGACCCATTACCTTTAAAATCTCATCGTTAAACGCTTTCTCTACTGTGCCCAATCCTTGGTGAATCCTGAAATTTTTTCTTTGTTTGACCTTCCCAACTATACCAAATACGCCACAGGCTTCGTGCATAATAATCCCCCTTTCTATTTTGTTAAATAACTACGGTATCATTTTTTATTATCACAATCTATTTTTTTAGTAAACCCCCACCAAAATTTGGTGGGGGGGGTAAAGCTTAAATTGGTCTAATATCGGCGTTCTCCTGAAGCTCTTTGATATTGCGAAAGCCTTGTTTTTGCAAACTTTGTTTTACGCCAACAATTAATTTTGGCAGAAAATCATAGCCCGAACCACGGTAAGGCACTTTGGTCACTACTCCCTCGGCGATTCTGGTTTTGGTTTTATCAACCGCATATCTGACAGCCGACCTCTGCTCCATTGCCTCCAGAGAACCCATGCCGCGGTATTTTTTGACCATCCTATTTTCTTTGTAATCAAACTCCTTTTCGCCCGGCGACTCGTCCAGCCCGGCCAAAAGAGAACCCATCATAATTGTTTTTGCGCCCAAGGCCAAAGCTTTGGTGATGTCGCCCGGTTTTTGCACGTCTTGACCTATTTCATCAAGCACTTTTATGCCGCCATCAGCAATGACCGGTAAAGAAGAAGATTTGGCACAGTCCCAAACCGCTGACCCCTGAGCCCGGCCCGTACCCAACTCTTGCTGGGTAATGCAGGCGGCTCCTGGACCAATGCCGACTCTGATGGCGTCGCAAACTTCCGCGCCTTCTTCCAAAATCTTCTTGACCATCTGGTCCGAATCAACATTGCCCAAGACTATTTCCAATGTCGGGAAATTTTGTTTCGCCCATTTGGCGATTTCAATCTGCTCTTGAAAAACAATGCTGGCGTCAATAATAATTCCGTCAACCTCAGCTTCATAGGCTTTTTTGATTCTTTTCTGGGCCAATTCCAGTCTTGACTCAACCGCAACGAACACTTTCAGCTGCTTGTTTTCGTCCTTGGTCGCCAAAGAAAACTGCTCGTTTTTCTTCATGTCGCTGTCAGTGACCAAAGCCACTACCAAATCTTGCTCGTCAACAACAATTAAAGTGTCGAGGTTATTTTTCTTTAAAATTTCATTGGTTTTCTCAAGATCGTTTCTATCAACCGTTTCTGATTTCTGGGCTACAATTAATTTCTCTCTCGGCGTCATAACTGAATCCAGCTTAGTCGTCATGTCTTGCCTGTATCTGACATCACGGTGAGTGACGATGCCGACTAGCTTGGAATTCAAAGTGCCGTCTGCGGTAAGAGGTACGCTGAAAAAGCCATATTTTTCAGCGATATTGTAAACATCGCCAATGGT
>CAYZHR010000026.1:0-1254 GCA_964477885.1 uncultured Candidatus Saccharibacteria bacterium | reverse complement strand
GTCCTTATACCAAAATTCTTTATTTTCTAAGTCGGGATGCAGTTTAGCCATGGTGATTTATCATTATACACCCAAGCCGCAGCGAAGGGTAGAAAAAAGGGTTATCCTCTTTGATCTTCTTTCCTTAACAAAGCAATCTTTTTTATACGCCTTTTCCCGAAAGGAAGCTATTGGCTTTTTTGAGGACTTCTTTGGCATTTTGAAACGTTAACTGATTTAAAGCTTCTTCGTATGCCAGCCACTCAAAACCGATGTGCTCGAAGGAAATCTTGACCTTTCCATTTTTCGCTTCCACTAAATAGAAAGTGACAATCTTGAAAACCGTCTTGTCTTCGTTTTTGAAAAAATACTTTATCCATTCCTTGAACCCCTCGATAAACTTAAAATCATGCAAACCGGTTTCTTCCTTGATTTCCCTGACAGCCGTCTCCATCTCCTTCTCTCCTTTTTCCACGTGACCTTTGGGGAAATCCCAATAATCCTTGGCAGTTCTGGCGCCGGTCGGATAGTGCAAAAGAAGGTATTTTACAATACCTTTCTCTTTTCTAAAGATTATTGCTCCGGCAGATCTTTCTACGGGCATATAAATATTTATTTCTTTTTAGATGTGTTTAATTCTAAAGTTAACTGATAATCTTTAAATCTTAAATTTCTATAAAAGTCTATGGCAAATTTATTTTTGGCTGAAGCTGTTACAGAAATATAATTAACCTTGTTTTCCTTACACCAATTTATAAAATCTATCGTTAATTTAGCTCCCAAACCTTTACCTCTAAATTTTTTATTAATTAACATATTTTCCAATTCAGCATGTCTGGCTTTTTTACGAAAAAATAATCCTTTCGCCATGCCGCCGCATAAATATCCGATTATTTTCTTTTTATTTTCTATCACTTTTACGAAACCATCTTTCTTAATAATTCTATTTCTAAAATACTTTTTTCCTTTTGTGTGTGTCCACCTTATATTCAGGCTTTTATCAAATTCTCTATATTCTTTTTTAAATAATTCAAAATTTAATCTAAGGATATCTTTTAAATCCTTAATGTTTGCTTCTCTAAAAATAAAATTATTTCTCATTGTTTATTTAAAAAACTTTAATATTCTTCTAAAAGTTGCGTGCCGACAATGTCTTTTTCCTCCACGAAGAATATGTACAGACGCCCGACGTCTGTACGTTTTTATTCTAACATGAGTTCCTTAATTTTCCCTTCTTCCTTTTCCTTTATTTTACCTCGGTATTTTAACCAATCT
>CAYZHR010000025.1:0-8113 GCA_964477885.1 uncultured Candidatus Saccharibacteria bacterium | reverse complement strand
CTAAAAAATAGGGGGTGATACCGGCAATTAAAACCTTATTAATATTCGGTCTTGACAACTCCATCTAAAATAGTATAATATAATAACTTGTTTCAAGTCAAATAATAAGGAGGAAATAGCCAATGAGTTTTACTTGCTATTTTTGCGGATGCCATCAGGGTTCAGGGGTAAAGCCACAAAAGGTGGCGGTGGAAAAGAGATTAATTATTACAGATATTGTCCAAAAGGAAAACCCCGTGACTCATTTAGCAACGGTTTACTCTAAGGGCAGAGAAGAAACTATTAAGGAGGAATCAGCCTGCCCTGCATGTGCGAATAAACTTCATTATCCTAAGATAGTAGAATTTAGAGATAAGTCTAAGGTATCAGCTTTAAGCTAAGCCAAGATATGAAAACAATTTACCTTGGCTTTTTTATTTGCGTTTAGTCTTGTTGATCTCCGACATCAACAAGTCAATCAAGGCGAAATTTATCAAGTTTTTCGTCAAAATTCATATCAGACAAACATTGCTTAGTGAATTCTTTGTACGACTGCGGCGTTGGGAACATTGCGCCCAATACATCTTTATCAATAATTGATGAATTGCGATTTCCAGCATAATCACCTAAACTATTATAAGGATCTTTTATCGCCCACTCGAAAGCTCTATCAAATTCCTGAAGGGCTTTTTCTAAACCGCCGGGATATTCTTCAAATGCGTTTTTAACTTGAATATAAACACTGAGATACATTATATATTCATCTTTTTCTATTATTTTTCCTTTATATCTACCCTGGAATAAACTTCCAACTTCTTGATATCGTTCGTTGAATCGTTTTGCCATGGCGACTCCTATTCTTTGCATAAATTTTTGTATCCCATTTTCCACTTCTTGTTTTAAAATTAAATGAAAATGGTTCTCTCTTAATTTAAAAGTCAGAATTTTTACTAACGGTGAACGAGTATCCCATTGTTTTGGCCACGCGAATGGGTTGTTGATCTCCGACATCAACAGTTCCCGTTCTCGTAATTCACGGAAAGGGTTGAGTAAAGAGGTTTGGTGGTTAAGGTAGTACAAAACTTGCAGAAAGTGCCATTTATCTTTTGCGTCACGGACAATTGGTTGTTTGCGATTTCCTCTATTGTAGATATGGGCGAAAGAACCGACTTCAAACTTCATAATTTTGGGTTTTGTTGACTTTGTTGATCTCCGACATCAACAAGTCAATAGTCTTGGGGATACTTTCTTTGAGGATTTCCTCTTCTTGTTTGGTAAAGTTCTGCAGGACGAATTTCTCCACATTTTTTGATTTGCCGGTTTTGGGGCAGATGCCGATTCTGACTCGGTTGAAATCTTTTGTTTTTAATGCGTCGATAATTGATTGAACTCCTTTGTGGCCGGCTGAGCCTCTGTTCTTAGAGATTTTGATTTCGCCTAAAGGCAAATCGATATCGTCGTGAACAACCCAAAGGTTTTCCGGCTTGGCCTTGTAAAATTGGATTAAAGATTTGACGGCCTGACCGGACTTATTCATGAACGTTTGGGGTTCGGCCAACACAAAATCCTTTGGTTTTTGTTTCGCCAGCCTGTCTATTACACGAGCGGAAGCGAAGTGTTGAGATGAACGAAGTTCATCGATTGCCCGGAAACCCACGTTATGGCGGTTTTTTTGGTATTTTTTGCCTGGATTGCCCAGGCCGACAACTAAAATCATGATAATCATATTATACCCTCGATCGGCTTGCATTAAAAGAAAATTTCGTCTATAATAAGGAAAGTAATTAAGTTGATGAATCTATTGATTCATCGTTGTATGAAGCATTTCTTTTTATTTGTCTGGGAAGTAGCCAAAATCGTCATCATCGCCATGCTGATTGTGGTGCCGATTCGCTATTTTGTTTTTCAGCCATTTTTTGTGAAGGGCCAGTCGATGGAGCCCAATTTTCAGCACGGCGATTACCTGATTGTTGACGAATTATCTTATCAGTTCAGAACGCCACAGCGGGGCGAAGTGATAGTTTTCAAATCTCCTCAAGACCCTTCCCAGCGTTACATCAAAAGAATCGTTGGCCTGCCGGGAGAAACCATTGAGATACAGGACGGAAGAGTGACTATTTTCCAGGCAGACGGCACTACTCAATTTTTGGACGAATCGTATTATCTGCCCGATTCCCTTTTGACGCTGGGAAAAGTTCAGGTGACTTTAGATAGAGACGAATATTTCGTTATGGGAGACAATCGCCTTCTTTCTTTCGATTCCCGAAGCTGGGGAGCCCTGGACGAAGGAAACATCATTGGTCGGGTCTTTTTTAGGGCCTGGCCTTTCGCCGCTTTAGCTAAAGTTGAGTTACCAACATATTAATGATGGCCAAAAAACCAAAATTTCAAGCGCCAAACGGCATGCACGACATTCTGCCGCAAGACCAAGTTTTTTTTCAGAAAGTTTATGGTACGGCTCAAAATATGGCTAATTTCTGCGGTTTTCAGAGAATTGATACGCCGCTGATCGAGATGGCCGAACTTTTTTCCCGGGGGATTGGCATCAGTACCGATGTCGTGGAAAAACAAATGTACACTTTCCGTACTCGGGGCGGCGATTATCTGGCTTTGCGTCCCGAACTTACCGCCGGCATCGCTCGTGCCTATATGGAACACGGCATGTTTAATCTGCCTCAGCCTTTGAAGTTTTATTCTGCAGGACCCCTTTTTCGTCAGGAACGGCCTCAAGCAGGAAGATTTCGCCAATTTCACCAAGTTAATTTTGAAGTTTTGGGAGAGGAAAGCCCGGTGATAGACGCTCAAATCATCCAAATCTATTACAACCTGCTTCGTGAATTAAAGATTAAAAACATCATCGTTGAAATAAACAGCATTGGCGCTTCTTGCTGCCGGCCCTATTACAAGAAACTGCTTACCGGTTACTTCCGTTCGCGGGAAAGCTCTTTATGTTCTGATTGCCGGCGGAGGCTGAGAGATAATCCTTTAAGGATTCTGGACTGCAAGGAAGAAAAATGCCAGCCGGTCAAAGCCCAAGCGCCCCAGCTGGTTGACCATTTGTGCGAAGAATGCAAATCTCATTTCAAGGAAGTTTTGGAGTTTCTGGACGAGATTGAAGTGCCTTATCGGTTGAATCCTTATTTGGTCCGGGGTTTGGACTATTATACTAAAACCGTTTTTGAAATTTTTGAAGACACCGAAGAAGGCCAAAAAATAGGAGCTTTGGCGGCCGGCGGCAGGTACGACGGTTTGGTTAAGACCCTGGGCGGGAAAGAAACGCCGGCTTGCGGAGGAGCCGCGGGAGTAGAGAGGTTGATTATCATCTTAAAGGAGAAAATTAAAAAAGAAGTTTCACCTTCTTTTAAAAAAGTTTTCCTTGCTCAGTTGGGTCAATTATCAAAAAGAAAAAGCTTGAAATTGTTTGAAGAATTCCGCAGGGCTAAAATCCCCGTGGCTGAATCGTTGGGTAAAGATTCTTTAAAAACCCAGTTGAGAACCGCCGATAAGCTGGGAGCTACTTTCACCTTGATCCTTGGCCAGAAAGAGGCTCTGGACGGAACAATCATTATTAGAGACATGAAAAGCGGTAAGCAAGAAACCGTCAAATTGGAAAAAGTCGTCAAGGAAATGCAGCGCAGGATTAAAAAGTAAAAATATGGACCCCGTTAGAAGTCTTAGTCAGAAAAAATTTAACTCAAATTTTTTCTGCAGAGCAATAACGGAGGAAATACAATAAAAACAATTATCTACTTGAAATCAACTATGAGCCATATAAAACAGACTTCTAACGGGGTGGACTGTCTTTTTTGTAAAATCATCAACAAAGAGATGCCGGCTGAAATTATATATGAGGACGAAGAATTTATAACGCTGAAAGACATTGAACCCAAGGCTCCGATTCACCTTTTAATCATCCCCAAAAAGCATATTCCTTCGGTGGACAATTTGGCGTCAGGAGACAAAGAATTAATCGGCGAGATGATTTTGGTCGCCCAAAAGATTGCCAAAGAGAAAAGTCTTTCTCAAACCGGCTATCGATTAGTTTTAAACGTTGGTCAGGACGCCGGCCAGACCATCAATCACTTGCATTTACATTTAATGGGCGGTAAAACCCTAAAACTATGACTTTAGAAGTTAAAAAACAAGAAAGAGAAACCAGTCAGTCTTTAGTCCGACGCTTTGGCCGGAGAATTCAGCAAAGCGGCATTTTGCTGCGAGCGAGAAGCGGCCGTTTCTATAAACGCGCCAAGAGCCATCAGGCTAAAAAAAGAGCGGCCCTAAGGAGAAATGAGCTTAGGAAAAAGTACGAGGAGTTAAAAAAATTAGGCAAATTATAATGCCTCTAAAAGAAAAAATCCAAGCGGATTTGAAGTCGGCGGTTAAAGGCAAAAAAGAAGTCGCAGTCTCTACCTTGAGGATGCTTTTGGCTGCTGTTTTGAATAAAGAAAAAGAAAAGAGGTACAAATTGAAAGAAGAAAAGGACGTGCAGCTGACAGACGAGGAAATCATGGAAACAATTGCCTCAGAGGCGAAGAAGAGGAGAGAGGCTGTTTTGGAATTTGAGAAAGGGAATAGGGCCGATTTGGCCGAAAAAGAAAAGGAAGAGATTGAGGTTTTACGGAAATATTTGCCGGAGCAAATGTCCGAGGAAGAAATCAGGAAGCTCGTCAAAGAAGCCATAGAAAAAGTGGGGGCCAAGGAACCCAAAGACATGGGCAAGGTGATGGGAGAATTGGCGCCGCAAATCAAGGGCAAAGCCGATGGCAGTTTGGTTTCCAGAATTGTCAAAGAATCATTGGCCCAATGAGTCCTTTTATTTCGATGGTAGAAGTAAATAATTTGACGCAAAGAAAGGTGGATAAAAAGCTCTTAAAAGGGGTTGCTAAAAAGGTTTTAAAGGGAGAAAATAAAAAAGAGCTGGGATTGTCGGTTGTCTTAGTGGGACAGGCCAGAATCAGGGAATTGAACAGGAAATACCGCCGAAAGAACAAAGCGACCGACGTTTTATCTTTTCAGTACGACGATTACGGAGAAGTGGTTATCTGTCTTAAAGAAGTGAGAAAAAACGCTGAAAGATTCGGTTCAGCTTTCCAAAAGGAATTGAACCGAGTCTTAATCCACGGCATTTTACATATATTAGGCTACGGTCATAAAAAAATGGAAAAAAGACAAAATTATTATTTGACCTAATGGCTAAAAATAACATCATTACCGGTTTAGATATCGGCACGAGTTCCGTTAAAGCGCTGTCAGCCGCCCCCAAACCAGATTCCCAGGATTTAGAGGTTTTGGGCTGCGTTCAAGTGCCTTCTTTTGGAGTAAGAAGAGGGGTAGTGGTGAAAGTTGACGAAGTCGTCAAAAACATCGTCCAGGCCCTCTCGCAGTTGCAGGAAGAAGTCGGCCAGAAGATAGAAGACGTTTATACTAACATCGGCGGCAGCCACATTTTTTCCACTCCTTCACGCGGCACCGTCATAGTTTCCCGGGCCGACCAAAGAATTTCCGAAGAAGACGTCCATCGGGTCATTCAGGCGGCTCAGGCTTTTTCCTTGCCCTCCAACCAGGAAATCTTGGACATTTTTCCCCAAGAATACATCATTGACAGCCAGGGTCAAATTAAAGAGCCCCTGGACATGCAGGGCTTGAGGCTGGAAGTCAAGGTTTTGGCCCTCTGCGCTTTTTCTCCTTATTTAAAGAACCTAACCAGCGTTGTCTTAAATGCCGGTTTTCAAATCTCCGACATTATCCCTTCTTCTTTGGCCAGCTCCTACGCCGTTTTGACGCCCCAGCAGAAAGAATTGGGAGTTTGTCTGGTTGACATTGGGGCTGGCACTACTGACTTGGCGATTTACGAAGAAGGAGATTTGGTTCACTTGGCCGTTTTCCCGATCGGTTCAGAACACATTACTCATGATTTGGCCGTGGGCCTCAAGACCGATATTGAGATAGCCGAGCAGATTAAAAAAGAATTCGGCAGCTGTATTCTTAAAGGTGGCAACAAAAAAGAAAGGGTTGAAGCGCCCGGCGGACAAAATGACGGCGAACCTCTGACTTTTTACCACCGTCTGCTGGTCAACATCATTGAACCCAGGGTTTCTGAAATATTCGGCTTAGTGCAGAAAGAATTAAAAAATGTTCTACTTCAAAAAACTTTGCCTGCCGGTATTGTTCTGACGGGCGGGGGAGCCAAACTTCCGAAAATTGTTGAACTTGCCAAAAAAGAATTGAAGCTGCCGGTCAGGATTGGCTTGACTCGGGGGATGGCTGGGCTGGCCGAAGACCCCATCTGGAGCACGGTTTCCGGGCTGGTTTTGAGCGGCCGCGACTTGGCAGGAGGCGAAGGTCGCCGAGGGCCGATTACGAGCAGAGGGCCGGTCGGAAAATTCAAAAAAATATTTAAGATTTTTCTACCTTAATATGAATCCAAACACCAAAATAAAAGTGGTTGGCGTAGGGGGAGCTGGGGGCAATGCCATCTCGCGTATGGCGCTGGCCAAAATCCAGGGAGTAGAATTGATCGCTTTGAACTGCGACGCTCAAGACCTAAAAAAAACCAAAGCCAGCCAAGTTCTTCAGATTGGCCGAAATCTGACCAAAGGATTGGGAGCGGGTATGAATTCGGAAATCGGGAGATTGGCGGCCGAAGAGCAAAAAGAAGAAATCAATCAGTTGTTAAAAGGGGCGGATATGATTTTCATAACTTGCGGTTTGGGTGGAGGTACCGGTACCGGTGCCGCACCAGTGGTGGCTGAGCTTGCCAAAAACCTGGGAGCTTTGGTCGTGGCGGTGGTGACGACCCCGTTTTCTTTTGAAGGCACTCATCGCGCCCAGGTGGCTAGGGAGGGGCTCGAAGTTTTGAAAAGCAAAGTTGACACCTTGCTCATTATCCCCAACGACAAAATTCTTTCCCAAGGCGACACAGCGACGACTTTAGTTTCCGCTTTTTGGCGGTGCGACGAAATTCTACGTCAGGCAGTTCAAGGCATTACCGATTTAATTTTCTTGCCCGGCATCATTAATGTTGATTTCGCCGACCTGAGAACCATTATGAAAGACTCCGGTCCCGCTTTCTTCGGTCAAGGTCAGGCCAAGGGAGAGAGAAGGGTGGAAACGGCCGTTAATCTGGCGGTCAATTCCCCGTTGATTAATGTTTCCATCAGCGGAGCCAGAGGGATTTTATACAATGTCAGCGGCGGGGGCGATTTAAGCTTGGACGAAATAGCGGAAGCCAGCAAGATTATTACCAAAAACGTCGATGCTCGAGCCAAAGTGATATTCGGCGCCGTTCAGGACGCGCGATTGCCCAAAGGAGAAATAAAGATAACTGTTATTGCGACCGGCTTCGGCAAGAAGTAGGTGTGCCCCGTACCACAGCTCTCTGTGGTACGGGGTGTGGATAACTCAGGGCTTCTAATGGGGTTGACTCGGGTTTGACCCTATTTTTTTATTGGGGTAAAATATAATAATCTTTTTCTCTCTCTTTAACCTAAAAGAGTTTTTTTATCGCCATGGTAGCAAACAAAATCAATAAAATTAAAAAAAGGGACGGCCGGATAGTTGATTTCGAACAAGAGAAGATTACCAGCGTCATGTTTAAGGCGTTGACCGCGACCAAACAAGGCGACGGCCAACTATCGAGAAAACTTTCCGACAAGGTGGTTGAATTTTTGAACCGCCGATTTAAAACAGAAGAAATTCCTCACGTTGAACAAATCCAAGATATCGTTGAGGAAGTTTTAATTTTGGAGAATTTGGTCGAAACGGCCAAATCTTACATTCTTTACCGGGAACAACGCAGGAAAATCAGGGAAGCGGTAACAGTAGCTGAGGAAGCGGTAGATAAAATTGACCAATATTTAGAAAAACTTGATTGGGAGATTCAGGAAAATGCCAATATGGCTTTTTCTTTGCAGGGATTAAATCATTACGGAGTTTCTTACATTGTTAAAAAATACTGGCTAAATAAAATCTACCCAAAAGAAATCAGAGAAGCAAACGAAGGCGGAGACTTGCACATTCATAATTTAGATACTTTAGGCCCTTACTGCGTTGGCTGGGACCTGTATGATTTATTACTTAAAGGATTTGGTGGCGTTCCAGGAAAAATAGAATCAAAACCAGCAAAACATTTTCA
>CAYZHR010000024.1:0-8304 GCA_964477885.1 uncultured Candidatus Saccharibacteria bacterium | reverse complement strand
TGGAAGGGTTCAGAAAAAAATCCCATGCTCACCAGGATTTACGGCGTGGCTTTTGACAGCAAAAAAGAACTTGATGATTATTTGAAACTGCAACAGGAGGCGGAAAAAAGAGACCATAGAAAGTTAGGAGAAACGCTTGATTTGTTTTCGTTTCATAGCGTCGCCCCCGCCACACCTTTTTGGCACCCCAAAGGCATGGTGATTGTTAATGAATTGCAGAATTACATCAGAAAACTGCAAAGAGAAATGGGTTATTTGGAAACTTCAACTCCCATATTGGTTAAAAAGGAACTTTATGAAATTTCCGGACACTGGGAGCACTATCAGGAAAATATTTTCCCGCTTAAGATCGAAAATGAAGCCTTCGCCTTAAAACCAATGAACTGCCCGGAATCAACCTATATTTACAGCTCCAAAATTAGAAGTTACAAAGACTTGCCGCTTCGTCTGGCTGAATTTGGCTATCTTCACCGAAAAGAAAAGACGGGCGTTCTAACCGGCCTTTTCCGAGCGTACGGTTTCATCCAAGACGACGCCCACATTTACTGCCAGCCGGATAAAATATTCGACGAAATAACTAATGTCCTGAAGCTACTCACAAAAATTCATAAAGATTTTAATTTAAAGACATCTTTTGCTTTTGCCACCAAACCGGACAAAGCCATGGGCGACCCCAAACTCTGGAAAAAAGCTGAAAATTCTCTGGAGTTTGCTCTAAAGAAAAATAAATTAGAATATGAAATGCATCCCAAAGATGGAGCTTTCTATGGCCCGAAGTTAGATGTCGACGTTGAAGATTCTCTAGGACGTAAATGGACAATAGCCACCATCCAGTTGGATTTTCAAATACCGGAAAGATTCAACCTATTTTACATTGATCAAAAAGGAAAAAAACAAAGACCGGTCATAATTCACCGTTCTTCAATCGGATCTTTTGAACGATTTATTGGAATCCTGCTGGAACATTATGCCGGCGCTCTGCCTTTCTGGCTCTCTCCCGTGCAAATTTGGGTTATCCCCATCGGCAGCCGGCACGAGAAATACGCCCAAAAAGTGTCCGAAGAATTAAAAGATTTTCGAGTGGAGATTAAAAATGAAAATGAAACTGTCTCCAAGAAAATCAGAGCGGGAGAAATGCAGAAGATCCCTTTTATGCTGGTGGTGGGCGACGAGGAGATGAAAACGGAGTCCATCAGAGCCAGAGAAAGAGGCAAAGGAGACCTTGGAATGATTAAGCTGAATAAATTTATTGAAAAATGCCAGAATTATCTCAATCAACCCAAAACTTAATCAAGCAACATCTCGATTGGTGTCTTGCCTTCCAATCAAAAGAAGGAAGCGGAACCATTCACGTTGACGAGGTAACAAGCAAAGTAGCTTCTTTTTATGAAAAAATGAGAGGAGTTATTGATTGGCGGGAAGAGCATCTTTTGAGAAAAACTGCCATCGAAAGGATTCTTAAAAGAAGGTTATTTTTGAAAAAAAACGGCCAAGCCATTGCCGAACCTCTGATTTACGAATTAATCCGGGGAGGCCATTTTCCCAATGATACTATCGCTGAAGCAAAAATTAAGGAAATCCAGAAGTTAATCGACAAATACGTTTTTATTATCGAAAAGGCTCCTTCTCCTCCTCGTGAAAGAATGAAAATCCAACTATACGACTGGATTTTGGGGATTGCCGCATGCGAAGTGGAAGAAATCCTCTCTCCTTCCTTTAAAGAAACCGCTCTGATGGATTATATGCTGGAGCAGATGAAAGAAAAAGTGGAGGCCAAAAACGAGTCAGAAGATGAAAAAAATACCCAGCTTTACATAGCCACCCAAAAAGCCCTTTTCAAATTAGATGCTCCGATCATTAGTTACAATCTTTTCAAAAAATGGCATCCCGACTGGGCCAATCTGTCACAAGAAAAACTAGCGGAAATAACCAAAAACATTTACGTCATCTGGGAAAAAATTGAAAAGGCATTGAGACATCCTCTGGTCGAAAGGTTCTATAATATGGCTGAAAAATACGATACGCCTTATTTGATTTTAGGAGACGTCATCGCTCAAGACCCTCAAAAAGCCAAAGAGAATCTAGCCAATCCAGAAACCTTGGAAAATAAAATCAAAGAGGTTTACGGCCAAAGATTAAGGAAAGTTAAAGCCAGGATGAAAAGAGCGGCCATCTACAGCACTCTTTCTATCTTTTTGACTAAGATTCTTGTGGCCTTTGCGATTGAAGTTCCTTTTGACAAATACGTCACACAAGAGTTCAATTACTCGACGTTGGGGCTCAATGTTTTAATCCCCTCCTTCTTGATGTTTTTCTTGGTTTTGAGCATCCGACCGCCTTCCAAACGCAACGCCCAGCTGGTTATTATGGAAGTAATGAAAATAGTTTATCAAAGAGAAAAGAAAGACGTTTATATCATCAAGCCGAAACCCCGACGCGGTTTTCTTCTAAACTCAATCATTATCCTGCTTTATCTTTTGAGCTTTGTCGTATCTTTCGGTTTAATCGCTTGGGGACTGAAAGAATTAAACTTCAGCCTCCTTTCCATCATTATCTTTTTAATGTTCATCTCTTTGATTTCTTTTGCTGGAGTAAAAATACGCCAGCGCGCCAAGGAGTTAGTAGTGGAGCAAGAAAAAGAAACTTTCCTGCTTACCTTTCTTGACCTTTTCTCTCTGCCGATTATTCAAGTCGGCCGCTGGCTATCAAACCAATGGGCTAAATACAACGCCCTGGCTGTTTTGTTTAATTCTTTACTCGATATGCCTTTTCAGGTTTTTGTCGAATTCTTGGAGCAATGGAGATTATTTCTAAAAGAAAAGAGAGAAGAAATACACTGATTAAAGGTCGATCTTAAAAATTAACTGATAATAATTAATTATGAATATATTTAAAATTGGTTTATTAAGTTTCGCCGTACTTTTTGTCGCTGGAATAGCGACCGCCCAGGAAACAACAAATGCAACAGAAGTTTCCTCCGAAGTCGCGCTTGATGAAGAAGTAACTCCCGAAGACTTGGGGGTTTCCGAACCCAACCTTCTGCCGGACAGCCCTTTCTACTTCTTGAAAAACTGGGGCAGAACGATTCAATCTGCTCTCACTTTTGACTCAGTTAAAAAAGCGGAGTTGCGGGAAAAGTTTACCAACGAAAAGTTGGTGGAGGTAAAGAAAATGGTGGCACAGAACAGGAATCGGGAAGAAATTGAAAAAGCCGTCCGAAACTACCAACAGGAAGTAGAAGAAGTGGCCAGAGTTACCGAAAGAATCAGGGAAAGAGCCGAGGAAAACGAACAGGTGGGGCAATTCTTGGATAAATTCATCCAACAGCAAACCCTTCATCAAAGAGTTCTCCAGAAACTGGAAGAGCAGGTGCCGACGGAAGTCGCTGAAAAGATAGCCGAAGCCAGAGAAGCCTACATTGAAAAATTCGGTGAAGTGATAACCCGCTTGGAAAATAAAGAAAACATTCAAGAAAGACTGGAAAACAATCTCCAGGAAATTAAAGGAAGCGAGTTCAAAGATTTCAAAAACTTAGAGATTTTGAAAGAATTGGAGGAAAAGGTTCCAGAAGAAGCCAAAGAGGCAATCCGCCATGCAAAAGAAAACACCTTAAGGAGATTAGAAACAAAGATAGAGCAGCTGCCCCAAGAAACCCTGGAAAGATTCAAAACCTATACGGAAACGATCAGCGGTGTGAAAAAAAGACAGGTGGAAATCCTGGAAGACCTGAAAGAGAAATTGGAAGAAAAACCGGCCGTTCTGGAAAAAATCATTGAATCTACGGAGGGCATCCGAGAGAGAATCGAGGTCAAAGAACGAGAAAGGACTGAAGGAAATACCGGAGTCTGCATTCAATTATGGGATCCGGTCTGCGGCAAAGACGGCAAAACCTACTCCAACAGCTGTTTCGCTAGTTTGGCTGGGGTAGAAGTGTCTCAAAAAGGAACATGTCCTTCTTCCGGCCAACAAATCCAATCTCGGGTTCAAACACAGACTGAAACTCAAACGCAAACACAGTCTCAGGTCAGAACACAACTGGAAGAATTGCAGCAGCAATTGAAACAGTTGCAGGGACAATAGAAAAAACAGTAAATACTTTTGAAAAACAGCCTTGATGGGGCTGTTTTTCTGTTGTAAAATGACTGATATGCGTTATCTCGTTTTTACTTTCGGTTGTGCGATGAACAAAGCGGATTCGGAAAGAATGGCCGCTGATTTAGAAAACAAGGGCTACAAATCAACCTCGGACGTCAAGAAGGCCGATCTCATCGTGGTCAACATGTGTTCGGTTAGGCAATCGGCGGTTGATAGAGTTTATGGCCTTATCCCAAAATTTAAAAAACTCAAGGCTAAAACTGTCTTAACCGGCTGCATCCTGAAAAAAGATCGAAAGAAATTCAAAGAGCGGTTTGATGAAATAAAAGAAATGCGGAAGCTTAACTGTCCATCAGCTTTAATCCCTATTTCCAACGGCTGCAATAATTTCTGTACTTACTGTGTTGTTCCCTTTACGAGAGGACGTTTAGTTTGCCGACCACACAGAGAAATCTTAAAAGAAGTCAAAAGGGCAGTTAAAAACGGCTTTAAAGAAATTTGGCTTTTGGGCCAAAATGTGAACGATTACCGATCCCCCGCTGACAGCTCCATAAACTTCGCCAAACTCTTGAGAATGGCTTCTGCCGTCCCCGGCGATTTCTCTATCCGTTTTATGTCACCTCATCCTAAGAATTTTTCTGATGAATTAATTGACGTTATGACGAAATGCGAAAAAGTGGCCAAATATTTTAATCTGCCAGTCCAGTCGGGAAACGATGAGATATTGAAAAAGATGCGACGAACCTATACGATTAGGCAATATAAAAATCTGGTTAAAAAAATCAGAGAAAAAATCCCCGAAATCAACTTAACAACCGATGTAATTGTTGGCTTTCCGGGAGAAACAAAAAAACAATTCGAGAATACCGCTAAACTCTTTAGAGAAATGAAATTTAATCTGGCCTATATTTCAAAGTATTCTCCAAGGGCTGGCACCGCCGCTTTCCAGATGAAAGATAATATCCCTTTAGAAGAAAAAAAACGCCGAGAAAAAATCCTCAGAGAAATTCTTAAAAGATGAGCAGGTAAAGTAGCAGACAAAATCTGACATAATTAGTGCGGCCGCACAAAATCTGTCATAATATAATAATGAAGGCAAATCCAGTAAGACAAAAAATTTTACTTCTTTTATATGCCGGCGTGGCTCTGGGCTTTAGTTATTCTCCATCGCAACAATACAAAATTTTAAAAACACTCGGGCGAAAATGGCAAAAAATTGATCGAGAGAACCTAAAAAAACAAATTAGAAATCTTTACCGATCCCGGCTAATTGAAGAAAAGGAAAATCCCGATGGAGGTTTGACTTATATATTAACTAATAAAGGAAAGGTTAAGGCCCTAACTTATCATTTTCAGGAAATGAAAATTAAAGAAAATCAGTGGGATGGTAAGTGGCGAGTGGTAATTTTTGATATTCCCGAAAAAATAAAAACTTCTAGAAACGCTCTACGAGATAAATTAAAAGAACTTGGATTTTACGAACTTCAAGAAAGCGTCTTTGTCTTCCCCTACGAATGTCAAAACGAGATTGATTTTATTATTGAATTTTTCAATCTTAGAAAATATGTTAGATACGGGGTTTTTGATTTTATTGATAACGACCTCCATTTAAGAAAAATATTCCGATTAGTTTAAAATTGTTTTAAATAATATCTGACAGAATTTGTGCGGCCGCATCGTTTTTGTCAGATTTTGTATTCAAACATGAAAAAAAATAAGTCAAAGTTGATTGTTATTTTGGGGCCGACGGCGTCGGGCAAGTCGGCGCTGGCTGTTAAAATCGCCAAGAAATTCAACGGCGAGGTGATTTCGGCTGACTCAAGACAGGTTTATAAAGGAATGGATGTTGGCACCGGCAAAGTAACTCAAAAAGAAATGCAAGGCATTCCCCACCATCTTTTAGACGTCGCTTCGCCGAAAAAAAGATTTACCGTTGTCCAATATCGAAATTTAGCGCTCAAAGCAATCAATAAAATTTTCCAAAAAGGAAAATTGCCAATTTTGTGCGGCGGTACTGGTTTTTATATTCAGGCAGTAATTGACGGCATAGTCATCCCGGAAGTCAAACCTGACTGGCGATTGAGGTCTCGCCTTGAACGATTAAGCGCTAATGAATTGTTTAAGAGATTAAAAAAGCTTGACCCAAAAAGAGCCAAAACCATTGAAAGAAAAAACCGAAGAAGGTTAATCAGGGCCCTGGAAATTATCATTAAGACGAAAAGACCTGTTCCCGTTTTTAAAAAACAACTTCTTTCCTACCCCGTTTTGCTGATTGGTGTTAAAAAAGAAAAATTAGAAGAAGCAATCAACCAACGAGTTGAAAAAATGTTCAAATTGAGATTGGAAAAAGAAGTAAAGGGTTTGGTGAAAAAATACGGCTGGACTTTGCCTTTAGAAACGATCGGCTACCAGGAATGGTCGGAGAAAGATTATTTCAAAAGAAAAATTGACAAAAAAAGGGTAAAAGAATTAATCAAACTGCACCATAGGCAATATGCCAAACGCCAGCTGACCTGGTTCAAAAGGGATAAAAGAATAAAGTGGATTAAAAAACAGCCCGAGGCTGAAAAATTGGTCACCGAATTTTTGCGAAGCAAAAATGAAGGTGAAGATGAAGGGAAACTCCGAAGGAGGTAAACTTCATCGCTAAAGAATTTCTAAGAAAATAAATTGAGGGCCCTTAGTTGAGTGAAATTGGGCCCTCGTTGACGGTTACCTTTTTGAGCACTTCTATTCCTTCTTTTAGATTAGCGTTTTCTCCTTTTTCGAGATGCTTTCCTATATGTTTTAGGAAAAGATCCCAATCGAAGAAAATTTGATAGCAAGTGCCGCAAATTAATTCTCCTGCCATTTTTACCTCCTTATTTCTGGCTTAATTATACTACCTTATTTTGATTTTGTCAAGTATCTATTTAAAATATCTCTAGCAGCCTGCGGGCTAGCTTTGCCTTGGGTTCTAGCCATTATCTGGCCGATTAAGTATTGAAAAGCATTAGTCTTTCCCTTTTTGTAGTCTTCAACCACATTCTGGTTCTTGGTGATGACTTCTTCGATAATTTTCTCAATCTCTTTTTCATCAGTAATTTGGACTAACCCTTTTTCTTTGATGATTTCTGAAGGGTCACCGCCGGTTGAAAACATCTCGCTTAAAACGACCTTGGCAATTTTACTTGAAATCTCGCCTTCATAAATCAGGGTGACAAACTCAGCAAAGTGCTCGGGAGTTATCAGAAAATCCTCTCCCACAACCGCACTTCCCTTTAAAAGCCCTTGTAAATCAGTAATTAAATAATTGGCAGATAATTTGACTAATTTTGAGATTTTTTCTTGAGGAAGCCGAGGAGGAAGTTCGCTGACCACCTTCTCGAAATACTCACCTAAATCTTTATTGTAAACGAAAATTCCAATGCTTTTTTCGTCTAATTTATATTCCTTAGCTAATCTTTGTTTTCTTTGTTGTGGTAATTCAGGAATTTCCGCTTGAATTTCTTTGATTTCTTGAACAGTAAAATGAAGGGGCGGCAAATCAGGTTCGGGAAAATAGCGGTAATCATGCGCTTCTTCTTTCTCTCTCTGACTGACCGTGATGCCTTTAACGCCGTCCCAACCCCGGGTTTCCTGAACAATCTTTTTGCCAGATTTTAAAAGCTCAGTTTGTCTCTGGATTTCATAGTCTATTCCCCGCTCCACCGCCCGAAATGAATTAAGATTTTTAATCTCAACTTTTGTCCCCAACTTTCCTTTTTCTTTACTAAGTGAAATATTTACTTCCACTCTCATCTGCCCTTTCTCCATATCGGCATCGGAAACATCGAGATAATGCATAATCAAATGGAGGGTTTGGGCGAACTCTCTTGCTTCTTTGGCTGAATCGATACCGGGCTCTGTCACTAATTCCATCAAAGGAATGCCGGCTCGGTTGAAATCAACCAAGGAATAATCGCTACCTGCTGGATGAATTAAACGGGCCGTATCCTCTTCTAAATGAACCCTTCTGATTTTTATTTTCTCTTTCCCAATTTCTAAAAATCCTTCTCTGCAGAAAGGCTGATGCCATTGAGAAATTTGATATCCTTTTGGCAAGTCGGGATAAAAATAATTTTTCCGCTCAAATTTTGAATGTTCGGCAATCTGGCAACCTAAAGCTAAACCGACTTTTATTGTTTTTCTAACTGCTTCTCTATTAATAACCGGAAGTACTCCCGGATG
>CAYZHR010000023.1:0-8326 GCA_964477885.1 uncultured Candidatus Saccharibacteria bacterium | reverse complement strand
TTCTTATAATCGGCCCTAACCAATTGGCGATTGGCAACGGCACTAATTGCCAAATTTTAGAAAGCCATTTTGACTGAGTCGTGCTGGGTACCAATCTTCTGCCCGAGGGCGATAGGTAGTATCGATGCGAAAACGGTCTTTCCTCTCCACCCCACTGCTTTTTGAATAAGTACGTCCCTGAACTCTTGGGAGAGCGGCCGAAGTCAAAGTATTTGAAATTATTCTTGACGGCCCATTTAATAACTTCCCAGTAAAGAAAATCGTTCGGGTTCAGGTGGCTAAAATCGTAATCCGAAGCCGCCCACAAACTGGCTATTCTATTCTCAAACTGAAGCGCTACCATCCCAGCCACCGGCATGCCTTTATGTTCGGCTACGAAAACCTTGGCTCTGTCCTGAAACTCGCGGAGAACATCTTCAAAAAACTGACGGCCATGCGGCGGCGAGCCTCTCTTTTTCATGACTTTTTGATAAAGAGGATAGAAATCTTTAATCAGCTCTTTGCCCTCTCTCATTTCCAAGCCATAATCCCCGGCCTTCCTAATCTGATTGCGGACTTTCTTGTCCAGATTCTTCCACAGATTTTCTTCACTGTCCAGTTTCAAAAGAAAGGTAATTTGTTTTGGCATAGTCAGTTTTTTTAGACTTTTAAGGTTTTAGCCGGTAAAAACGTTAAAATCAATCCGGGCACCCCCGAAAGAATGCTCCAAAACATAATCAGAAAAGAAAAAGCTACCGCTTGGTTTAAGCTTAAATTAATCAAAGAAAATAAGAAAATTAAACCGGCTTCACGAGTGCCCAAGCCGAATACCGAAACAGGCAGAACCGCTACAATGCTTACCAGAGGAATCATCAAACCCAAATACCAAAGAGGAACAGTTATGCCCAAAGACAGAGTCATTAAAAAAAAGACGAGGAGCGTCAGAAGATAGATAACCAGTTCGTAACAAAAAAGTTTTACTATTAACGCCCTGGTCAATCTTTTTGTTTCTTCAAAAAAACCGTGAAAGAAATCCTCTGCTTTTTTCTTTAGGAAATCAAAAACAAAAATCTGAAAAAGCGGCTTCAAAACCTTTTGGGCGGATTCTCTTTTTATGAGAAAGTAAATTCCAGAAATCACCAGCAGGGATAAAATCAGCATTATCAAAAAGACATCTACCTCAAACAGATAAAACAGCGCCAGAACAGCGGGAATGCTTAAAAAAACCGCCGCGAAAAACTCTATTAATTTGTCAAAAACTACGGTAAAAAGGGCTTTGTCTAAGGAAATGTTGCTTTTTTCGGCGAGGTATTTTGCCCGGGAAAATTCGCCCAACTTGCCGGGAGTGATAACTCCCCAAAATAAACCCTTGGCAAATATGATGATTGATGTTTTTTTGGAAATTCCGGCATCAAGCGAATTCACTATTTCTCTCCAGCGCAAAGCTCTGATAGAGACCGCCGGAATGATTAAAAGAATGCCTAAAATAAAATAAAAAATATTGATTTCTCGCAAAATATCTGAAAATTCGGGCCAATTAACTTTGGAAAGAATATAAACAAATAAAACTATCCCGATAATCCGTACCCCTCTTTTAAGAAATTTTTTGTCTGGCATTTTTAAATACTTTTTGTTAAACTTAATTTAGTGCGAACCCCGTTAGAAGTCTTAGCCCCGTTAGAAATCTGCGATTGTTTATCATATTTGGAATTCAAATACTTACTTTAGTTTGTTAAATATATGTTAAAAAAGACCACTGCTCTTTTTTGACCAACAAGATACGTTGCAGATTTCTAACGGGGTTGCTATTAACGGGGTAAAATAATTAAAGAAGTTTTGTCTGAAATTAGTCATTAATACTATAATATGACAGACTTCTAACGGGGTGAAAAAAGACTCAATCAATATTGTTTTTATAGTTGTTCTAACCCTGATTGTCGCCGGGCTCTGTTTGAAATTCCTGCCATCTTTCCCGGTAACATCCGACACCGAAGAATACGACACTGTAGCCCTAAATTTGGTTCAGGGCAAGGGGTTAACTTTAGATAATGAACCGACTAAGGAGCCTCTCGGTTACCCGCTTTTTCTGGCCGGCATTTACTCTCTTTTCGGCCATAACTGGCAAGCGGTTCAAATCATCCAGTTCATCCTTTTGGCCGGCATGGGAATGATTTTTTATCTCACAACCAGGAAATTTTTTAATTTCTCCCTCATTTTGGCCCTTTTATCTTCTTTAACCTTTGTCCTTTGGCCCTATTTTATATTCTATCCCAATCTCATCACTACTGAAATTCTTTTTATCTTCTTTCTTTTGCTCTCAATTTATTTTCTTTTAAGTTTCCTGAAAGAGCCTTCGCTGAAAAATAGTCTAATTCTGGGCGTACTTTTGGGAATAGCCGCCCTGGTCAGGCCGGTGGCTCTGTTGCTACCGTTTTGGCTTGTGCTCTTTTTGTTAATCTTTTTGAAATCGGCTAGAACAAAAACTTATTTCTTCAAACTGGCGGTATTTTTGGTGGTTTTTACGACCGTTTTTTCGCCCTGGGTTATCAGGAATTACATCCACTATCATGAATTGTTCCCGGTCTATTCTCATGTGATAGAAAAATCTTACATCGATCCAGACCACGTACCAACTTCTCAATTTCTGGAATCGGAGAAATTAGACTTAAAAACCTTGGCTTTATCCAGATTAAGAAATATTTATCTTTTTTGGAATCCGGGAGCTGACGGCTTAAACGCTGAAGTTCTTCGGGAAAAATTTCCAATTATTGATTTTCTTTTACATGCTTACCGGGTTTTGTTTTTCATGGTGTTAGCTTTGGCTTTTTGGTCGCTGAAGGCAATTAGACAAAAGAAAAAAATACTATTCCTGTGGATTATAATTTTCTATTTCTGGGCGCTCCACACCATGCTTTTTCCTTATCCGCGCTACACTATGCCTGTTATCCCCATAATCATCATCCTGGCCTGGTTCAGTTTGCGCAATATAGCATATAAAATCGGAGAAAAGACGTAATCAAACTCGCCGATCAATTCCACCTTTTCACCCCCGAATCCTTCTTTGAACTGCAATACCCCTTTGTCGTGAAGGGTTTTTGGTTTCCCGCAGGGAATGCCTTGAAGGTCGTAAAATTTGGCGAGCGGATCTTTTTTCGCACGTCTTATGATATCGCCCTGCAAAACCTGGCTGGCATTGAGGGTTGGGTATTTTTTGGTTGAACCGCCGAATAAATACCAGTATTTATGGTTAAAATGGGCGAAAAAACCAGCCGAAAGCGAATGGTTTCCGTAATCCTTCGGTTGGTAAGCGATTAAAATTGAAATGTTCTGTTCCAGGGTTTTCAAGAGGTTTTTGAAATAACTAAAAGATAATTTATCTCTTCCCATAGCCTGAGAATAAAGTTGATAAAAATCCCTCAGCCCGCTTTCGTCTTTCTTGGGCTCAACTTTAATCTCGATCGATTCTCCTTTTCTGATTTCCCATCTGGTGTTTTTTTTAAAATTGGAAAAAATCTTATCCAAATCGTCCCGCAAGTCAATCCTGACGGTGCATTTGTGAAGCTGGTAATCAACGGCTTCTTTGAACCCTTTGTTTTTTAGTAATTCCGGAATCCATTTGGTGCTTTCGTCCAAAACTACGTCGGGACTGATTTTTACCGCCATTACCTTGTTTTTTCTGGCAAAATCGATTAAAAAGTCCGCAACTTCCTCGACCAATTCCTTGTTCTGAAAATCCAAAACCGGACCCCGCGGTAAATACCAAATCTTAAAACCTGCCAAAGGAATCTTTTTTTCGAGAATGGATAAAGCAGCCACATTTTCTCCGGCAGAATCCTGCAGCATAATTCGGCGAACTTTCCATTTTTGCGTTTTTTTAAAAACTCCCCAATCAAAACTTTGGAATACGTGGCCGCTTTCGTTTTCTTCTAAAAACTCATCCCAAATATCTTTTTCCTTGATTTCTTTTACTGTAAAATTCATATTCTTGTATTGTTTATGGTAAGCGAGGGAATACTTCTGAACGAAGAAGTATTCCCGAGTAAAGACGCTCTTACAAAGAATGAAAAACTTCGAGGGTTTGGTCTATTATGATTTGCCAAGTGAACATCTTTAGCTTTTCTTTTGAATTTTGCTTGAATTTTTCCTGTAAATTCTTGTCCCCGAACAATCTTAAAATGGCTCCTTTCAACTGTTCTTTATTGTTGTATTCCGTTAAAATACCGTTCTCGCCGTCCTCTATCAATTCCGGGTTGCCGCCGATATTGGTGGTGACAATGGGCGCGCCCGCCTGCATTGTTTCTAAAATAACGTGCGACAAGCCCTCATACCCCGTGTTCAAAACAAATAAATCAGCTGCTCTAAAATATAAATGCATTTTGCTGTGAGGAATTCGACCCGCTAACTTCACTTTATCTTCCAGTTTAAGTTCGGCGATTTTGGCTTTGAGTTTTTTTTCTTCAGGTCCGTCGCCCGCAATAACCAAATAGAAATTAGGATTTTCTTTCAACAAATCCGGCATTATTTCTATGAGAGTGTCGAAGCCTTTCCAGGACATCAATCGGCCAACCGACAAAATAATATCGCCTTCAACGTTAATTTTCTTTTGGGCTTCTTGCCGAGAAATAGTTGAATCTGGCAGAACGGCCGCAGCATTATAAACTACCGCTATTTTCTCTGACGGAACCCCCCAGCCGACAATTATTCTTTTTAAATATTGGCTGGGAGTAATTATTTTTGAAGCTTTTTTTAATAAATAAGCCTGCATTTTTTTAACGAATTCCACTCGCCAGCCGTATTTTTTGTTCTGGAACTCTTCCACACTCTCACCATTATTGAATCTTTCCCAGGCATGGTCTCCGGTAATTTTTATCACCAATTTCTTTCCAAATAATTTACCTGCCAAAAACCCGGGAATCCCGGCGCTAAATATGGTCTGGGCGTAAAGTATGTCGCACTTGCCGGCCAGTTTCAATACGGCCAAAAGATACAAAAAATGCCGCAAACCCCTGGGAAACTTTTTTAAAAGACCGGAATAACTGATGACTGGAGCAGACAGTTCCTGTGCCAATTTTTGTGAGTAAACGGCCGGGCCGCCGATGTCGGGCGGATAAATGCCTGCCAAAATAAGAATTTTTTTATTTACTTGAGTCATGTTTTATTTTAATTAAAATCGGCCACAACAATCTTCGCTCTCTCAACCAGCCGAAAATTCCGTTTACTTTAAGCTTGAAAACAAACATTGAATTATTCCGGTTAATGCCTATTCTTTTCAGGGAAAAAGGTCCTTCTTCAAGCCCGGGACCGGCCGGAGTGACTACTGCGCCGGAGAAACCAGCGTCTTTTACTATGGCCTGAACCTCCGAATTGAACTTGCCGTAGGGATAGCAAAAGAATTCAACGTTCTGGCCCAATTTTTCCTCAATCGTTTTTTTCGATTCTTCTACTTCACGCTTAACCACTTCGGGCGGGAGCGAAGTTAAAATGGCATGAGAACTGGTATGGGCGCCGAAAGAAAAACCTTCTTCCTTCAAACGAATAACTTCCTCCCAAGACAGAAAGTCTTTGTCATTGTTATTAATCTTATCGGTTACCAAAAATATTGTGGCGGTGTAGCCGTATTTTTTGAGAAGGGGCCGGGCGAAACTGAAGAAATTCTGAAAACCGTCGTCAAACGTGATGGCCACGCTCTTTTTGGGCAGTTTCAATTTTTTCTGTTTTCCGGCCAAATAATCTTTCAGAGAAACAGGCCTAAAGCTATGAGAGCGCAAATAACTTAGTTGTCTTTCAAACATATCCGACCAAACAGATAGTTCCTTCAAGTTGTACCTTTGCTGACCATACTCGATCCAGCGTCCCTCTTCGTTTTGGTAGTCGCCCACGCCGTGGTAGGCCAAAATTAATTTAGGCATTTTTGATAAATATTAAAAACTTGCTGGCTGATGTTGTTCCAGTCGTATTTTTCCAAATTAGCTTTAGCGAATTTACGACCAGAATAAATTTCGCCGATGGCTTTAGCGATTGCCTCCGAGTTTTTTGGCTCAACTAAAAGGCCTGTTTTTCCATCCTCAATCAAATCAAGAATTCCCCCTACTTTCGTTCCGATTACCGGAATACCGGCCGCTTGAGCTTCCAAGATGGCGATTCCAAAACCTTCTCTCAAAGAAGGTAAAACAAAACAGTCAGCCGCCGCCAGATATTCCGGCAAGCGCTCGTTGGGAACCGGACCCAGAAATTTGACCCTTTCTTCCAGATTTAGTTTTTTAACCAAATCTTCAAGATTTTTCCTTTGAGAACCATCGCCGATTATTAGGAGGTGCGACCTCCTTGGGAGGTCACACCTCGGGGAGTGGAAAGCTCTAATTAAATATTCTATCCCTTTAACTTTTTCTAACCTCGCTACTGTTATAACAACAAATTCACCCGTTGAGGTTCGGTCTCCTCGGGAGGCCAAACCTCTATATTTTTCCAGATCGATGCCGTTGGGGATAACCTCAATATTTTTAGCTCCCACAGCCTCAAAATAGGCCTCTACAGCCCTTGAAGCACCAATGCAGTAGAAAGCCCCTTTATAGACCATTTCCTTAATAAAACTCCCTTTTTTCTCCAGCCTCTGGACCGTCACTATGTAGGGAATGCCGGTTAATCTGGAAAGCAAAAAACCCAGAAAACTGCTCAAAAATCCTTGGCAGTGTAAGATATCGATTTTCTCTTTTTTGATTAAACTTAACGACTTAAAAAAAACAAAAGGCAAAAGCGACAAGCTGTAAATTATGGGAGAGGCCGACAAGTCAGACAAAACGAACAAAGAAGTTCGCCATATTTTAACTCCGTTTTTCTCTTCTTTTTTTGGCTGGTTTTTAACCTTGCCTGTCACCACAAAAATCTCGACTTTCTTTGCAAGCCCTTCGGCAATGTTTTTCGTCCAGGTTTCGATCCCCCCAATCACCGGATAATAATGGGTAGCTGGAAATAGGATTTTCATTCAATTTTGGGAGGTTCGACATCCCGAGGAGGTCGAACCTCGTCAATTACCTGTTTTACAGCGTCTATTATTTTTCTGATATCTTTCTCTTTATAGTGGTTCTGCAACGGAAAATTGATGACTCTTTTGGCAGCTGTCACCGTATTTGGGAACTCAGCCAAATTGATCTGGTATTTTTTTTGGGCGTCTTTGTTTAGAATAATGGGCGTGTGCCAGATTCTGGTGCAAAAAACCCTGTATTTTCTTAGCTTTTGCACAATTTCATCTCTTTTTTCTTCTAACTCTTCGGGCACCAAAGCCGAAAGATAACAAAACACATTGCCTCTGGCTGTCTGAACTGCAAAACCCAATTTTTTCAGCTCCTCTTGAAGAAATAAAGCTAACCTTTGCCGGTTCTCCAAGGACTTCTCCAAGTCTTTAAAGAAATCTGAAAAAAGGCTCAAAGAGGCTCGGTTGATGCCGCCGGGTCTTGGCAGTTTTTCTTTCCTTGGCATTTTGGGTGCAATCTCCGAACCGAACTTTTTAAAAAAGAAAGAAAACGGCCAAAAATAATTCAAAAAAGAAATGAAATCGCGCAAGTTAAAAAAGGTCTTCGGCAATCTAATTTCCCAGTCTTTTGGGCAAACCAAAAGGCCTCCTCTTAGGGTGGGAATTTGTTTATAAAGGCTGAAAAAAGACACATTGCCGAAATTGCCGCAATAGCTGTTGTTTATCTTGGCGCCGAAAGAATTGGCGCAGTCTTCGATAACGATGAGGTTCGACCTCCTCGGGAGGTCGAACCTCGAAAATTCAAACGGCAGGCCGTAAGTGTGGCAAACCAAAATAGAACGAACGCCAGAACTAATCTTGCGTTTGATTTCTTCCGGGTTCGGCTGAAAAGTTGCTAAATCAATATCTAAAAAGACGGGTTTGATGTTGTAGTTTTTTAAAATAGGATAAAAGATTTCGCAGATGTAAGCGGGCAAAAGCATTTCAGAGTTCTGCAAATTCATCTTTTCAATTATCACTTTCAGGGCTTCCCGACCCATATCGGTGAAAATAAACTGCTTGTTCGGAAAATAAAAAGACAGTTTCTTCGTCAATTTACTTAAGTTAACGGGTTTTATTAAAGACAATTTTGCTTTGGCCGCCTGGCTCAATTTTATTTGCGGGTGGACGAAATACATGGTTAAAGTTTGTATTTAATGGAATAAGGGGACAAAATTTTAATCAGACCGGTCGGCAGATGCCCCCAAACGTCCCTCAAAAAGCTGTCTTTCAGTTTAGACTGGCCGGAATAGTTTTTCAACTCGAAAATGGGATAAGGTTCGGCTCCCCAGCGGTTTTTGAATTCTTTGATGGAGGAATCCTTCTTGGTGGCGCCGA
>CAYZHR010000022.1:0-8375 GCA_964477885.1 uncultured Candidatus Saccharibacteria bacterium | reverse complement strand
AAACGCCCTGACCGAGACGCGTCGGCGGGACACGTCAAAAAGCCCCGAAATTCCCCTTAAAAGCTCATTCCGAGATCGAGGATGCCTGCAAACACTTGACAAAATATATATTTGTGCTATTATTATTATGGTTAAGGTTCGCTCGGCGGAATCTTGATTAGACTCAATAAAATGAGTGATTGAACAGCCGAGTTATCCGTGGAGACATTCCCGGTCTGCGGATGGACAAATAGGGATATCCTGGATGGGGTTGTGCTCCGCCGTTCAGGAGAAAATTGAGCACCCTCGGCTGCACAAAGTAGCCGAGGAAATTACCCCCTTGCGAGTCACCCTATTAGGTAGGTTCGCAAGGGGTTTTTCGTTAAAAGTGCATCGTCCATCAAGAGCTGAATTCAGTATTATAAATTATAATCCTGGTTCTAACGTCGTTCACTAGCCCCTGCAAATTTCCACCTATTCATTTAGGCGGTTTTTTGATAGAATAAAGAATATGAAAAATATTGAAGTAGAGTTAAAATTTCAAGTTTTAGACGACGCTCAGATGGACAAATTTTTAGGCGGTTTTCAGTTTATTGATAAAAAAAGAATTATTGATATATATCTAGATACAAAAGAAGGAGACCTATATAAGAAAGGTGTTTTTGTAAGGGTTAGAGATAATAAAAAATTGGATTTTAAGGTCAACTTGGCCGATTTTCAGGCACAAGATAAATTGAGTTGGCACGAAAACTGTAATGAATTTTCTTTCGTCCTCCCTATATCGGAAACTTCGGTAGACCCTATAAACAAAATCTCTCAAGTTTTAACCATGAAAGAAATTTCAAACCCTGATTTAGAAGAATTTAAGAGCAAGAATAACCTAGTAAATTCTATAATTATAGATAAGTTTCGTCAGAGATACACCGACGGAAGGTTTGAATATTCTTTTGACGATGTTAAAGGGCTGGGAAAATTCATTGAAATAGAACAGATGGCTTCACCAGAAGATAATTTAGAGGAAATTAAAAACGAAATGCGGGAGAAACTGCGCAAGTTGAAATTGAAACTTATTACAACTGGTTATAATGAGGTCTATTGGCGAAAATATAATTTCAATCTATATTTACAGGGACGATATTTATTTGAAGAAGATTACGAGAAATATCGGTACAAACCCTCTTAACCTATCTAATCTTGGTTCTAATCCAGAAGTAGAACAGGCTCACTACGGGATAGGTGTCGTTCACGAGCCCCTGTCGTCTAGTACTTGGTTCGAGTGACCGAGAGGCCTCACATTTTGACGTTGGTTCGAAAAAAACATCGCCATACCCCGATAGGACATCGAACTTTATTCGTGACCGAGAGAGTCCAAAAAATCGCCAAAACGGCGCTTTTTTGGTAGAATTATTGTATGAAACAATGGGATAAAATATTTAAATGGCACGGGAAGGTTTTTGAAAAGCCACAGGGCGACATGCCCAAAATCGTAAAACTATTCAGGAAAAAAGGGGTTAAAAGGGTTCTTGATTTGGGATGTGGTTCGGGCAGGCATACCGTTTATCTTGCAAAAAACGGGTTTGCAGTTTACGGGATTGATGTCGCGCCAAGCGGCATAAAGATGACAAAAGAATGGCTGAAAAAAGAAAAACTGAAAGCAAATTTAAAAATCGGGAATATTTATAAGAGACTACCCTACGGGAATAATTTTTTTGATGCTGTTATCTCAACTCAAACCATCCATCACGAAAGAATTGAGAATATTCGTAAAGCCATTAAGGAAGTTGAAAGGATTTTGAAGCCGGGAGGTCTGATTTTTATGAGTGTTCGTAAAAGAAAATTAGGAAAAGCTTGGAAAAAAGGTGCGATAATCGAAAAATATGGCTTGCAGAGGTCAAGATACAAAGTGATCGGTCTTAGAACTTATATGCCTATAGAACGTGGTGAAAAAGGATTAATTCATTATCTTTTCAACAAAGAATTAATCAGAAAAGAATTCAAAAATTTTAGGCCGAATGTATGGATTGATCCTGACGGAAGGCACTATTGTTTCTCAGGCGAATTAAAAAGATGAAAACTAGGCTGATTAAAGTAAAAGCGAAAGAAATTTTTACCAAGACCAAACTGCCGGGGTCAGATTGGGTTATTAACCAATATGTTGGTTGTCAGCACGCCTGTCTTTATTGCTACGCTAAGTTCATATCCCGTTGGCGGCCTGGTAATTACGGCAAGTGGGGGAGTTGGGTAGAAGCTAAAATGAATGCGCCAGAATTGGTAAAAGGAAGGTATGTGGAAGGATGGGTATATATGAGTTCTATCTCTGACCCTTATCAGCCCATTGAAAAGAAACTAAAGTTAACTCGAAAAATCTTAGAGAATTTAGATAAAAGAACAAAACTTGCTATTCAAACCAAATCAGATTTAGTTTTAAGGGATATAGACCTTTTCAAGAAATTTAAAAGTATTCAGGTTGGCTTAACAATAAATAGTTTCAGCGGAAAAGCAAAGAAGATTTTTGAACCATTTTCGCCTTCTAATGAGAGCAGAATCGAAGCCCTAAAAACCCTTAAAGAAAATCGGATAGAAACCTACACTTTTGTCAGTCCAATAATTCCAGGGTTAATAAACCTGAAGGATGTCATCCGAAAAACTAAAGCTTTTACCGATTCTTACTGGTTTGAGTTTATTAATATAAGGGGAGCCGGAAGAGAATTTATGGGAACATTGAGAAGGAACTTTCCTAAGAGCTATGCTGTTTTAGCAGACAAAAAGAAGCTTTCCGAATTTGTTAAAGAATGTAAGAAGATTGTTTCTTCGGAGAATATTAAAGTTCAAGGTATCGTAATTCATTAATCGCCGAAAAGGCAATTTTTTGATAGAATAAATACTTGACAAACGATCGATTACTTAATAAGATAAAAATAGTATGACCTATAGATTCACTACCGTAATTAGCCAAGAAGGCAAATGGTATGTTGCTCGCTGTGTTGAGTTGGGAGTAGTAAGTCAAGGTAAAACAATCAAAGAGGCTCAAGAAAATCTTAAAGAAGCCGTTGAGCTTTATTTAGAAGATCAACCCAGAGCCAAAAGATATCTCTCCAAAGAGGCTCCTTTAGTTACTACCCTTGAACTAAAACATGCCTAAAACTCTTTCTGGGAAAAAAGTTATTAAAATATTATGCCGAGAATTCGGCTTTTTTCTTGTTTCTCAAAAAGGCAGCCATGTAAAACTTAGAAAGAGAATTAAGGGCCAAGAGATAACTACTGTAGTCCCTCTACATAGAGAATTAGCTCCTGGCACGTTAAAGGGAGTTTTAGATTTGGCCCAAGTTAACGAAAAAGATTTTTGGAATAAAGCATAATCAACATATAGTAGCGTGGCGCGTGACGATTTTCAAACCGTCAGGATCGATGAAGTTTGCCTTCATCTTTACCTTCGCCCCCCAACCAATGTTTTGGTGGGGGGCTCGATGCTTGATTTTTTTGCGAGGTGGCCCCGTACAAAAGTAGAGCTTTATGCGGGGTAAATTTTTTGATAGAATAGAATATATGGAAAAGCTTGGTTTGCTACGGAAAAAACACCCTCAATTCATCTATAAAAACTATTCTTGGATGTTCAAGGGTAACAGCTTAAAAATAGCTTTTGATTTTCGAGTTTATCCCGATATACGCTTCAAACCCGAAATAATTATTAAAAACGTTCCAAAAGCAAGATTAAAGAAAATAGGGGAGAGGGCAATTAACAATTTCGTTTTTCATTTAGGATTGATAGAAATCCCAAGTTACTGGAAAGCCACCTGTTCACCGGAGATTATCATTGAGGCCGGCTATCTGAATAAGGAACAAATCGACTGGTGGCAGGACTTGGTCATTAAAGGCATGGGACAGTTTTTCTACGAGAACAAAATTGATTTCCGAAAACCTGACCTCTTGGAAATTAAATGTCGGTCGAGCATGTTGAAATCGGATTTCAACAAGTTGTTGAAATCGGATTTCAACAACCGGTATCTGGTGCCTTTTGCCGGCGGCCGGGATTCCATCGTAACATTGGAAAAACTGAAAGGGCAGAAGAAAGAGATGGCTTTGTTTCTGGTCAATCCCAACGAGCAAATCAAAAAGACCGCTAAGGCCAGCGGAGTTAAAAAACAGATAGTCGTTGAAAGGAAAATTGACCCCAGCTTGCTGCAGCTGAACAAAAAAGGCTATCTCAACGGCCACACTCCTTTTACCGCTCTCTTGTCTTTTTTGAGCGTTTTCTGCGCTGTTTTATTTGACCACCGCAACGTTGTTTTTTCCAATGAAAAGTCGGCGGACGAAGGCAACATCAGATATCTGGGAAGGGTCATCAACCACCAATGGGCCAAAAGCTCCGAATTCGAAAAGAGGTTCAGGTTTTACTGCAGGAAATATCTGGCGGAAAAAGTAAATTACCTCAACTTCTTGAGAAAGTACGGTGAACTTGAAATCTCAAAGATGTTTGCCCGCTACCCGAAATACTTCCCTGTTTTTTCAAGCTGCAACGCCGCCATGAAAATAAAATCATCCGTCAAAAGCAGATGGTGCGGCAAATGCCCCAAGTGCCTTTTTGTTTATTTGACTTTATGCCCTTATTTAAAGAAAAAGGAAATTCTGAAAATTTTTGGCGAAGACTTATTGAAAAAACAAAATTTGCTGCCCGTTCTTAAAAGTTTGATAGGGAAGGGGAGGCATAAACCTTTTGAATGCGTCGGCACTTACGCCGAAGCGAGAAAAGCTTTAAATTTATGCTTAAAGAGCTTAAAGAAGAATTAAAAAACAAAAAAATTTTAATTTTGGGTTTTGGCCGGGAAGGCCAGGATACCTTTAAATTTCTGCGAAAGTTGTTTCCTAAAAAAGAAATTGGCATCGCCGATCAGAAATTTGATAAAAATTATCTCAAAAAACTTAAAGGGTATGATATTATTGTCAAAACTCCCGGCATTCCCTTTAAACTATTACGGAAATGCGACTTCCGTAAAGTGACGACGCAGACAGAGATATTTTTTAAAAACTGCCCCGGCCAAATTGTCGGGGTAACAGGCACCAAAGGCAAAAGCACGACCTCTTTTTGGATATACCAGGCATTGAAAAATGGGGGATTGAAGGCTCATTTGGTAGGTAATATTGGTAAGCCAGTTTTAAGTTCTTTGCTAAAGGCCAGAGAGGACGACATTTTTGTCTATGAGCTTTCTTCCCACCAGCTTTACAATCTTAAAAAATCTCCTCACATTGCCGTGCTTTTGAATATTTACCCCGAACATTTGGATTACTACCGCAATTTCAGGGAGTATGTCGGAGCTAAAGCCAATATCGCTAAATACCAGACCAAAAAAGATTACCTCATTTACAATTGCCGAGACCCTTTAGTCAAAAAGATCGCTCAAAAATCCAAAGCTAAAAAAATTCCCATTCAGGGAAAATATTACAATTTGAACAGGGCGGCGGTAGAAGCGGTAAGTAGAATATTGAAAGTGCCAATGCCAAAAACGTTCAAGTCTTTGCCTCACCGCTTAGAATATGTCGGCAAATTTAAGGGCATCGAGTTTTATAACGATTCTTTATCAACCATACCTGAAACAACGATGGAAGCGTTGGATTTTCTGGGTGATAAAGTCCAGACTTTACTTTTAGGAGGTTTTGATAGGGGATTGGACTTTAGAAAATTAGCCCAAAGGATTTCAAAAAGCAAAGTTAAAACCCTGATTTTATTTCCGACTACCGGCCAACGTATCTGGCAGGAGCTTAGCTCCTTTCAAAAGGAGCTAAGCTCCTTTTTTGTCGATAATATGAAAGAGGCGGTCAGGCTGGCTTACCAACATACCGCCAAAGGCAGAATCTGCTTGCTGTCTCCGGCTTCCCCGAGTTTCGGCCTGTTTAAAGATTATGAAGAGAGGGGTAATTTTTTCAAAAAGTGCGTTAAAATGCTAAGATGATAACATGAGGCAAAAGCCAGACTACATCTTACTTTTAGTCGTCGGCCTTTTGATTTTGCTGGGAATTATCATCCTGACCAGCGTCTCGACCGCTCTCAGTCAGGATAAGTTCGGTTCGCCGGGCTTCTACCTTTTCCACCATCTCGTCTTCGGCCTTTTGCCCGGTATTTTATTGGGATTTTTAGCCTTCAAAATACCTTTGGCTTTGTTCCGTAAATGGGCTTCGATACTGTTATTGGTCAATGCCATTCTTTTGATTCTGGTTTTTGTACCGAAAATAGGCATGACTTTCGGCGGAGCTGCCAGCTGGATCAATTTAAGATTTTTCAGTTTTCAGCCTTCGGAATTTCTGAAATTGATTTTTATTCTCTATTTAGCTACTTGGCTGACAACCAGAACCGAAAAAGGCAAAAAAACTTTTTCCGAAACTTTGATTGCTTTTTTTGCCGTCATCGGCCTGATCAGCCTGCTTTTGGCTTTGCAGCCCGATGTCGGCACTTTAGGGATAGTTGTGATAATTGGGATTTTGATGTATTTTTTGGCCGGCACCCCCTTAAAACACAGTTTTTTAATAATCATAGCCGGACTGGCCGGATTGGCGGCTTTAATAAAATTTGAACCATACCGCCTTAACAGGCTTTTAGTCTTTCTTAATTCTGAAACCGAGCCAATGGGTATGGGTTTTCAGATAAAACAGGCTTTAATCACGGTCGGTTCGGGAGGAATTTTGGGCAAAGGTTTGGGCATGAGTCTCCAGAAGTTCGGTTTTCTGCCTCAGCCCATGGCCGATTCGATTTTTGCCATCTTTTCCGAGGAGGCCGGTTTAGTAGGCGGCGTGATTTTAATCGTTCTTTTCCTAATGTTGGCCTGGCGGGGTTTTGAAATTGCCAAAAAAACTCACGATAATTTCTATCGCCTGACGGCTTTGGGCATAACAAGTTGGATTGTTTTGCAGGCTTTTGTTAATATTGGCTCAATGGTCGGGATTTTGCCTTTAACCGGCATTCCTCTGCCTTTTGTCAGCTACGGCGGGTCAGCGTTGGTAGCCGAACTTATCAGCATAGGCATTCTGCTTAATATTTCCAAAAAAAATGCTCAGAAAACCTAAAACACCAAAAATACTTTTCACGGGCGGGGGAACGGCCGGCCATATTTTTCCGATTGTCGCTGTAACTCGCGATCTGACCAGGCTCGGTTTTGTCGCCGACTTTTTTTACATTGGTCCGAAAGACGATTTCGGCGCCGGCATCTTTTCTCAAGAGGGAATAAAGGTCAAAGCCATAATGGCTGGCAAAATCAGAAGGTATTTCAGCTGGCAGGGAATTCTCCAAAACATCGTTGATATCATTTTCAAAATGCCTCTGGGATTTCTTCAGGCGTTTTTTTACGTTTTCTTTTTGGCTCCCGACCTGATTTTCAGCAAAGGGGGCTACGGCTCTTTGTCTGCCGTTCTCTCTGGCTGGATTTTCCAGATACCTGTTTTCCTGCACGATTCAGACGTTTCCCCTGGTTTGGCCAACAGATTTATGAGTAAATTCACCCGAACCGTTTTTGTCTCCTTCCCGATTTCTCAAATGGAGTATTTCCCGGCTGCTAAAATGATTTCGGTTGGCAACCCGATCAGGCGAGAAATGTTGACTGGCTCAAAAGAAGAGGCTAAAAAGCTGTTCAATTTGAAAGGAGATAAGCCGGTAGTCTTGATTTTAGGCGGTTCCCAAGGAGCCCAAATACTCAACGATATGATATTGAATATTTTGCCGGATATTTTAACCGATTTTGAACTCATCCACCAAACCGGGGAGAAAAACTTTACTGATGTCAAAGCGGAGTCTAAGGTGGTGATGAGCAAGGAATTGGGACAATATTATCACCCCTTTCCCTTTTTAAAAGAGATAGAGCTCAAGCAGGCCTACCGCATCGCCGATATAGCGATAAGCCGGGCTGGCGCCGGCAGTATTTTTGAGATTGCTGCCTGCGGAAAACCCAGTATTTTAATTCCTCTAGCTTTGGCCGCCCAAGATCATCAGATTAAAAACGCCTATGCTTACGCTCAGTCGAAGGCTTGCTTGGTTATGGAAGAAGCCAATCTGACTCCTCATTTCTTCTTGGCAAAGCTGAAATACCTTTTTTCCCATCAAGAAGACCTGGAAAAGATGGCGAATGGGGCTAAATCTTTTGCCAAACCCGAATCTGCCCGCCTTCTGGCTGAATACATTATTAATTACCTGACAAAATGAATATTAAAGGCAGAGTCGTTGTCGCCAAGAAAAAAGAAGATTACCTCGCCGTCAAAGAAGGGACAATTTTGGTGGCCAAAAACACCCAGCCCGATTTGGTCATGATAATTGATAAAATTGCAGCTATTGTCACTGAAATTGACAGCCAGCTCTCTCACCAAGCCATCATTGCCCGAGAATTCCAAAAGCCGCTCTTAATGGGAATCAAAAA
>CAYZHR010000021.1:2747-8414 GCA_964477885.1 uncultured Candidatus Saccharibacteria bacterium | reverse complement strand
TCACTACGAATTTACCATTGTTTAAACTACCACTTGCCATTAGTAATTATATAATGAATAAATTCTTCGGAGCCACTACTAAATACGTATATTATCGTTGAATCACTTTTTAAGAAATACACATACGTACCCCCTAAATATTCTTCATCCTTAACCTTTAAAATGTTTAATCCTTCTATTGTTTCTTTTTCTAATAACCCGTTTAACCCAAAAGTATCTAATAGTTCTCTCGCCCAAGTTTCTAAATCTGTATCTACTTCTTTATATACATCCACACCAACATCTTTTCTGTCCTGATTTTCGAACCAAATACTCGCTACTTTATATTCTTCCGCTTCCCGTTCTGGTATATACTCAATCTCTTTTATCCCTTTCCACTCCGAGGGGATTTTGAATTCGTACCCGTCGATTTTATTGACTACTTTATACTCGTTCCCGAATAAACTTTTAACCACCTTCACGCCTTCAGGTAAAGTTTTATTTAATTCCCTAACGTCCGCCTGATTATTCCACCAATAAAAAAAACCTGCACCCGCAAGGCCCAAAACAACAACGAAAAGAATAATTTTCTTCATACTAATTTTATTTTACAATCTCAAGAACTATTGTCAAACAAAATTGTACGGAAGTCGCACTTCCGTACAGTAGTTAGTCCTCGAATTTCCCAAATTCTCCTCTCCTATAGCCTTTTAACCACTCAATAAAATCTTTTTTAAATTTTTCTTCGTTAGTATCAAATAGCTCATAAAAAAGATTTTTATTAATTACAGAAGGAAAATTTTCTTTTCCCGTTAAATCAGAGAAAGCCGAATATTTGTAATTCTCTAAGAAACTAATTACTTTGTCTAAATTTCTAATTCCGTGCTCTTTCCAATGAGGTTCGATTAATTCAATTGGGTTTGAAAGAATATAATAAGGGAGATAGAAAAAATACACATCTCTAGTTACAGGAATTATTTTAGATCTGCCCTGGAATAAAACACCACTCCTGCCGTTTTTAACATTAAAGTGAAGAGTATAGCCTCCGGTTATCTTTTTAGCAAACGCCCCGGCCCCTTTATCTAATTTCTCTTGAACTAAAAGATGTGGATGATTTGGCATTAAGGACCAGCAAAGGACGTCAACTAATTGATTATCTGGATTTACGGAAGTCGCACTTCCGTAAAGGTTCTTAGTATGAATTTTTTGGCGGTGAAAATATGAAAATGGAACATTATTTTTATTGTTAAAATCGCAGAGATTATAAATAAAACGTAAATAATCTCTTTCAGTAATAAAGATTCGCCTTTTTTCAACACCTCTATTTAAAATATGAAAAACATCTCCTTTCATAATTTTTATTTACGGAAGTTTACGGAAGTCGCACTTCCGTAAAGTTTCCGTAAAGTTGCGTATTTTAATTATTTTATAAATCCTGAGAAGTCGTGTCAATTGGGCATAAATAAAAAGGCAGTGAAAATTGATTATATTTCACTGCCTTAGATTGTTGCTGACTCCACTTGAACTTTCCTTCTTGCTTCATTAAGGACTCTGGTACCGAGTTTAGCTGGAATGCTCCTCATAACCCGAGCCTCCACTGGCCTTGGCAATACTCCTAATTCCTCGGCTATTTCCTCAAATGTTTCGCTTTGAGCCTCTAATAATATCCTGAGTTCAAGTTCGTCTAAAGAGAACTTTTTCGCCAATTTCGCCCCCACTCCCAACAAGGGGTGACGTTTGGTTTTTTCTCTTTTAGGATAAACTCTTTTCTTCAAAGTCGATTCCCTCCTTTCTTGATTTAGTTTTTAAGGTTAAAGGCCGAGGAAGGGACGGATGATGGAAATGGGGATGGTGGAGACGCGGCCATCTTCAGCCACCGCATTCAGCCCGACGATATTGCCTTCGATATTGAAAAGCGGGCTGCCGGCCACGGTTGAAACATCAAAAATATTGGTTTTGATCGAGTTCTCGTTAAAAAAACTGATGATGCCGTCGTTGACTATTCTTTGGGGCGTCGTGGTGCTAAAGTCCATGCCGACCAGAAAAATCCGCTCTCCCAGTTTCATTTTCGTCAAATCGGCGAAGCCGGCGGTCGACAATCCCCCGTCTTCTATTTTGACAAGCGCCAAATCGTTCTCCAAATCCCTTTTCAAAATCTGATAGGCCGGCCATTGGCCGTCAACATAAAAATAAAAGTCCGAGCCGCGAGGAACGAGGCTGGCCAGAGTGACCAAAAGCCCATCGGACGTAACAATTAAACCGGAGCCCTGCAAAACTTCGCCGGTCGGAGTCTGGGTTTTGACGCCAATGACGGTTTTTTCCACCCTCTCAACTGCTTCTCGCAAAGCCACATTTTCCTGGACGTAGGTCGTAATCTCTTTCTTCTCGGTTACGTAAACCGGAGAAGTTGTCCCTTCATTTTCTAAAAACGGCCAGTTGACCTGGTCGGCAAAAATTCCGCCTGCCATGCCAATGACAAAAACAATTAAGATTTTGAGGACACTTTTGGCCATTCTTTTTTAGTAATCAAATCACCGGTGGTTCTGAAAATAATCTGGTCTTTTTCAGCATCAATCACCACCTTTTCTTTTTCGGCAATCTGGCCGGAAACAATTTTCAAAGCCAAGGGATCGAGCACCAATTTCTGAATCACCCTTTTTAGGGGCCGGGCGCCCAAATTGGGGTCGAAACCCCGCTCGGCCAAAACATCTTTAGCTGTTTGAGTTGTTTTTATTTCAATATCTTTTGCTTGCAACCGCTCCACGACTTTTTGCAGTTCCAAATCAACTATCTTTTTGATTTCTTCCCTGCCCAAATAATTGAAAATGACTATTTCGTCTATCCGGTTCAAAAACTCGGGCCGGAAATTCTCCCGCAAAGCCTCCATCACTTTATCTTTCAGGTCGGTCCTGGCTGCAGTGTCCCGTTCGCCCAAAAATCCCAAAGAGCCCATTTTGGCGATGTGCTCCGAGCCGACGTTGCTCGTCATAATCAAGATGGCGTTTTTGAAGGAAGCGACTCTGCCCTTGGCGTCGGTCAAGCGGCCGTCTTCCAAAATCTGCAGCAAGATATTGAAAACTTCCGGATGAGCTTTTTCAATCTCATCCAGCAAGATGACCGAATAGGGCCGCCGCCTAATCTTCTCGGTCAATTGCCCACCTTCTTCATAGCCGACATAACCTGGCGGGCTTCCTATCATTTTTGAAACAGTGTGCTTTTCCATATATTCCGACATATCAAGCCGCACCAAAGCACTTTCGTCGTTAAACAGAAATCCGGCCAAAGCCCTGGCCGTTTCGGTTTTGCCGACTCCGGTCGGACCCAAAAACATGAAAGAACCCATGGGCTTTGTTTCTTCGGCAATCCCGGCTCTTGAGCGGCGGATGGCGTTAGCCACAGCCACGATCGCTTCTCTTTGTCCCACCACTCTTTTGGCTAGAGTCTCTTCCATTTTTTCCAGTTTCCTCGCTTCTTCCTCTATCAAGCGCGTCACCGGAATGCCGGTCCAACGGGAAACGACCCGGGCCACTTCTTCTTCGCCCACCTCTTCTTTCAAAAGCCGGTGCTTTTTCTGGAAGCGAACCAATTCTTTTTCTTTTTTCTGGATTTCTTTTAAAAGATTGGGGATTTTACTGTATTTTATTTCGGCCATCTTCTGCAGATCGCCTTCCCGCTGGGCCACTTCGGTCTGGAAAGTCAAACCGTCTATCTCTTTTCTCAAGGTCCTAATGCTTTGGATCAAATCTCTTTCGGTCTTCCATTTGAGCTCGAGAGCCTTGGTCTTTTCTCCCAAGTCAGCCAAAGCCCGGCTGATGGCCGTGATTTTTTTCCTCTGGCCGGGAGCTTTTTCGGTGTTGAGGGCGGTTTTCTCAATTTCCAGTTTCTGAATTTCTTGTTTTAATTGTCCCAATTCCGCCGGCTCTGACTCAATTTCCAATCTTAAGGCCGAAGCCGCTTCATCTATCAAATCAACCGCTTTGTCGGGCAAGAACCGGTCTGAAATGTAGCGCGCGGCAAGTTCGGCGGCAGCCACCAGCGCCGCATCTTTGATTCTGACGCCGTGATGGACTTCGTATTTTTCCTTTATGCCCCTCAAAATGGCCATGGTGTCTTCAACCGAGGGTTCCTGAACATAAATCGGCTGGAACCTTCTTTCCAAAGCCGGGTCTCTTTCAATGTATTTTTGATATTCTTTCAAAGTGGTGGCGCCAATCGCCCTCAACTCGCCACGGGACAAAGCCGGCTTCAGCAAGTTGGAAGCGTCAATCGCTCCCTCGGCCGCCCCGGCGCCGACCAAAGTGTGCAGTTCGTCAATAAATAAAAGGTAGCGGCCGCCGGCCCGGTTGATTTCTTTTAAAAGCGCCTTAACTCTGTCTTCAAACTCCCCCCGATACCTGGTGCCGGCGATGACGGCTCCCAAATCAAGAGCAACAATTTCTTTTTCTTTCAAAGATTCAGGCACTTCTCCTTTAATAATTTTCTGGGCCAGGCCCTCGATAATGGCGGTTTTACCAACCCCGGCTTCACCAATCAAAACAGGGTTGTTTTTGGTGCGACGGGACAAAACCTGCATCAGTCGGCGGATTTCGTTTTCCCGGCCAATCACCGGATCAAGTTTGCCGGACTTGGCTAATTGAGTTAGATTGCGGGCGTATTTTTCAATCACTTGGTATTTTGATTCGGGCTCCGGATCGGTAATACGAGTGCCGCCTCTGATTTGGGACAAATCTTTCAAAACTTCCTCGTAATTAAGTCTGGTCTTACCCGAACCACCATCCAAACCCTTGGGCAGAAAAACTATGCTATCTAAAACCTCTTTGGCTTTGGTTGCGGTGTCTAGCAAAGCCAAAAACATATGCTCTACCGAAATAAACTCATCTCCCATTTTCATTGATTCCTGGCGGGCCCTGTCCAAAACCTTAGCCATGTCCTGGGTCAAATAAAACTGGCCGAAAGCCTGGGGCGAAGCCAGCGCCGGAATCTTTTCTAAGGCGCTTTTGGCTCTTTTTTTCAGGTTTTCAATA
This sequence comes from uncultured Candidatus Saccharibacteria bacterium, assembly GCA_964477885.1. GTDB lineage: Bacteria > Patescibacteriota > Minisyncoccia > Minisyncoccales > MHMH01 > CAYZHR01. The sequence continues at coordinate 3,411 of CAYZHR010000021.1, read as the reverse complement.
TCCGCTCCGGTTTTCTGGAGCAAGGTCAAAACGACGCTGCCTTCCTGGGAAACCAAAGCAAAAAGCAGATGCAGAGCGTCGATCTGCTGCTGCCCTTTTTCTCTGGCCAGGTCTTGAGCGGCCAATATCGCCTCTTGGGCTTTATGAGTGAAATTACCTTGTCCGTTCACCCCGTTAGAAATCTGTCTTATATAGTATTTAGCTAATTTCAGACAGACTTTCGTTATTGGTTATTCCCCCGTTATCGCAGAGCAGAAAAATTTTTATTTAAAATTTTTCTGACTAAGACTTCTAACGGGGTTCATGGGTTTATTATATCACATTATAGTTTAATGAAAATTCCAAAAATAATCAAGCACCGAGCGAGGCGAAGCCAAGCGAAGGTAAAGATGAAGGCAAACTTTGAAAAAGGCAAACTTCATCGCCCAGCGAACAAAATTTATTAAGGTTCATCCTCCTTTTTATCCGTGTTTTATTTTAAAAATCAAAACAGTAAGGGCCAGACTGAAAGAAATCGTATTGGCCAAGATTATCGGTATATCTTTTATGATTAAACCATAAGTCAGCCAGAAAAAAAACCCGGTCGTCAGAATGGTATACATTAACAAAGAAATATCCTTCGTCCCTTTTGTTTTTATGATTTTAATGACTTGCGGCACGAAAG
>CAYZHR010000021.1:0-2647 GCA_964477885.1 uncultured Candidatus Saccharibacteria bacterium | reverse complement strand
GAAATATCCTTCGTCCCTTTTGTTTTTATGATTTTAATGACTTGCGGCACGAAAGTCCATAGTTTATTCGGTGCGTTCGCCCAGGATGGCCTGGAGCGTTTTTTCTTCCTCGCCTCTTAAAATTTTCAAAATTATCTTGTCGCCGGGGTTGTATTTTTGTATCAGTTTGGCCAGAGAATTATCAGTGCTAATTTTTTCGCCGTTGAACTCCAGAATGATGTCGTCCTGCTGCAGGCCGGCTTCCGCAGCGGCACTGCCAGCAACCACCGCTTGGTCTGTTTTTCCGCCGGAAGCGTCCCGGCCGACCCAAGCCCCATAATCCACCGGGAGACTGTAATCCTGCTGAAGCTGCTCGGTGATTAAAGTATAATAAACGCCTAAATAAGGATAGACTATCTTGCCTAAAGTTTTAATTTGTTCAATATCTTTTTTGGCCTTATTGACCGGAATGGTGAAACCGATGCTTTGGGCCTCAAGCACGGTGGCGGTATTGATGCCAATCACCTCGTCTTTCAAATTCAAAAGCGGCCCGCCCGAATTGCCTTTATTAATGGCGGCATCGGTCTGAATAACATCTTCGATCGTTTCCACCAGGCCGCCGCCGGAAGCCGTAATCGTCCTTCCCAAACCGGAAATCACCCCGACTGAAACGGTATTCCGGAACTCTCCCAAAGCGTTGCCGATGGCAATGACGGTCTGACCGATCTGCAAGGTGTCGGAATCGCCCAGTTTGACGACCGGGAACGGCTTTTGGATCAAATCGCCTTGTTCGTTGATCGTTTTCTCGGTCTCAATTTTAAGAATACCCAAGTCTTGGAAAGGATCGCGAGCCAAAACTCTGGCTTGAAACTTCCGGCCGTCGTTGGTCAAAACCGTGTAATCGGCTTCTTCGTCCAAAACCACATGCTTGTTGGTCAAAACCATGCCGTCTTCAGAAACAATAAAGCCGGTCCCTCCGCCGATTTCTTTCTTTTCGGTGCCTATTTGGCGGTATTGATAAGAAAAAGGATTAATATAATACTGTTCAAAAACCGGCATGTCTTTGCTGATGACGATGCTGACGACGGCCGGAGAGGCGCTATTGACCGCAGCAATGATTTTTTCTTCCTGGGTGGTTTGAGGGACATACTGCGTTTCAACGACTTTTTCTCTTTCAATGATTTTCTGAAGGCCGGGCAAATCGGCCATATAATTTTTGATTTCGAAATAAAAGAAACTGCCCGAAACCAAACCCGCCGCAAAACCGAAAATAGAAGAAGCAAAAATAATGGCGGCAATTACCCAAAAAACTCGGCCGGGCCAGAGTTTCGGAAGTTTCATCTTCGGCCAATTAACTGTAGGCTTTTGAAGTGGAGGTAAATCGTAAAGCGACATATCTATTCTATTTCTGCTTCTTTTTATAATTCTCGATGGCCATTTTCAGCCCCGTCTGGGCCAATTGGGCGCAGTGAACTTTGATTGGCGACAAATTGCCCAACTTCTGGCTGATATCTTTATAGCCCACTTTTGAAGCTTCCTCCAGGGTTTTCCCTTGGGCCAACTGGCAAATCATGTCGGAAGCGGCAATGGCGGCTGCGCAACCCATGGTTTCAAATTTTATATCTTCAATAATCTCCTTTCCTCCCTTTTCCTTGACCTTAATGTAGATTCGCATGATGTCGCCGCAGCGCAGATTCTCGGTGTCGCCGACGCCCGAAGCGTTTTTCAACTTTCCCAAATGCTTGGGATGAAGGAAATGCTCAATGACTTCTTTTGAATAGTGTGATTTCACCCCGTTAGAAACCAGGGGCGAAAAAATTTTATCGTATAAAATTATTTTCGCTTATACTGGTTTAAGTTAATTGTTATTAATTAACGTGTTTCTTGATAATGTTGTCTCCCCGTTTGGCTTGTTTCTAACGGGGTTTCATAGTTTGTACCCTGAAATTTCTCTCAATCTTTTGACAACGGAAGGCAAGACTTTTAAAAATGTTTCGACTTCTTTTTCGGTCGTGTATCTTCCCAAGCTTACCCTCAAGGAAGTGTGGGCTTCAATGTCGGAAAGACCCAAAGCCAAAAGAACGTGAGAGGGCTCCAAACTTTTGGAAGAGCAAGCCGAACCGGTGGAGGTGGCAATGCCTTTCTGGTCTAAAGCAATAACAATTGCTTCCCCTTCGGCTCCTTTAAAACTGAAGTTGATGTTATTGGGCAGGCGCTGGGCAAGAGAGCCGTTCAGTCTTGCCTCTGAAATAAGCTTTAAAACTTTTTTGATTATTCTGTCTCTTAATTGCCTGATTTTGATGTTTTGAATTTTAATCTTGGGGTTTTGGATTTCCTCTACGGCTGCGCCAAAGCCGACGATGCCCGTCACATTTTCCGTGCCCGACCTTAGACCATTTTCGTGGCCGCCGCCAAAAATCAGGGGCCGAAGCGGCGTTCCTTTTCTGACGTATAAAGCGCCGACTCCTTTGGGACCGTAAATTTTGTGGGCGCTTAAACTTAAAAGGTCAACGCCCAGCTTTTCAACGTTGCACTCCAAATAATTGGCGGCTTGGACGGCATCAGTATGAAAATAAATTTTGTTTTTTTGCCTTTTCAGCACTTTCCCGATTTCAGCAATCGGTTGGACAGTGCCGATTTCGTTGTTGGCGTACATGACGGAAACCAA
>CAYZHR010000020.1:0-8772 GCA_964477885.1 uncultured Candidatus Saccharibacteria bacterium | reverse complement strand
TTTGAAAACCGGAAGGCCTGAAAGGGTCTCGGAGGTTCGAATCCTCCCGCTTCCGCATAAGAAATTTTATACACATGGTGTATATAAATTTCTATTTAGAGAGCGGGGTGTTGAGAACCCAACTTCCCGATCCGCCGCAGGCGGAGCCTTCGGGCAACTCTTCGAATCCTCTCGCTTCCGCCAGCAAAACCCCGCCCGCGGGCGGGGTTTTTATGTTTGATAAAATAAGATATAATAAAAAAAGATATTCACATATCTTGCTTTCTTTGAAAATGGTATAATAGGGGTAGTTATGTTTTGGAATCTTTTTAAAAAAACCAGCAAGACTTTTTTAGGAGTTGACATCGGCACATCAAGCATCAAAATTGTTGAAATGGCTCGATTCGGCAGACGAAGGAAACTGGAAAATTACGGCGAGATGCAGGCCGAGGCCCTTTACGATAAACCTTTTCGGACTTTTGAAAAAAGCACCTTGACCGTTTCGGGCCAGGATGTCGTCAGAGCCATTTTGGCCATTCTGGCTGAAGCCAACATCAAAACGAAAAAGGCCTATTTCTCAATTCCCGACTTTTCCAGCTTTTTCACCACTTTTACTTTACCGCCGATGACCGAAGAAGAACTGCCCCAAGCCATCAACTACGAAGCGCGGCAGCACATCCCCATTCCTTTGTCGGAAGTCACCTTGGACTGGCAGATTATCGAAGGGAAAAAAACTCCCCAGAAATCAACTCCTTTCAAGATATTGTTGGTGGCAGTGCCGAATGAAGTGATTCGCCAATACCAGGACATTGCGAGAGCTTGCCATTTGGAACTTTTGGCGCTGGAAGCCGAAGTTTTCGGACTAACCAGGGCGCTCGTCAAAACAGAAGACGAAGCCTCCAATGTAAGTTTAGTTGAAATTGGCGCCCGCAGTGCGACTATCAGCATTATTGAGAACAACATCCTTAAAACGTCCCACAGTTTTGACACTGCCGGCAGCGACCTGACCGATGCCATTGCCAAAGGATTCAGCGTCGATTACAAAGAGGCCGAAGAGATGAAGATGAAATACGGTCTGCTGTCCGGAGAGAAAGATATTAAAGAAGCAATTCTGCCTTTGATCGACTTGATTTTAAACGAAATCCAGAAAATTTTCCAAAGCTTCAGCCGTTCCGACGATAAAGAAATTAAAAAAGTCATTTTAGCCGGCGGCATGGCTTTAATGCCGGGCCTGGCCGATTACTTTTCAAAAAACCTGGGAAAGCCGGTCTTAATAGCCGAACCATTTGCCGATATTTATTACCCGCCGATTTTGGAAAAAACCTTAAAAGAAATAGGGCCAAGTTATGCCATCGCTCTGGGTACGGCCCTAAGAGGAATAGAGTGATAAATCCGAAGCACGAAGCACGAAATCCTAAACAATACCAAATGACCGAAATCCAAATAACCAAAACACGTTTTGAATTTAGAAATTAGAATTTGGAATTTGTTTCGAATTTCGATATTCGAATTTAGAATTTCTTTTATGAAATAAAAGCCATGGTTGAAATAATTCCCAAACCAGCCAAGAAATTGCCCAAATGGCAAAACATTGTTTTTTACGTTTCTTTAACTTTGGTTGTCACGGCGGTTTTAGCTTACGTTTTTCTGATTTATTTCGAAAACAAAGCCCTTAATGCCCAGCAGGGCTTGGAAGATAAAATTGCCGATGTGGGCACGGCAGCGGAGAAAGCGCTGGAAAAAGAAGTTTTTGCCGAAAAGAAAAAAATCAGCGATTTTTCAACCTTGCTCATTTTACATCAAAAACCATCGCAACTTTTCACTTTTTTGGAAGGAGTTACCCATCCCAAAGTTTGGTTTTCGGAGGTGGCACTTGATATGAGCAATTCCCAAGTCATGCTTTTCGGCCAAGCTCCCAATTTCTCAACCTTGGGCCAGCAGCTGCTCGTTTTGAGGTCGGAAAAGTCAATCAAAGAAATCAACCTGTCCGAGCTTTCTTTGGGAGATGAAGGAAACGCTGAGTTTACCATTCGTCTTTCCTTGGCTCCGGAAATTTTTAAATAATAATTCAATGTCAAAACCAGTCATTATCGCCATCGCTTTCGTTTTCTTCCTGGGTTCAGGGTTCGGCTTGGTTTTGCCCAAATACCAGAAACTCAGCGATCTTAATGCCGCAATCAAGACAAAAGAGTTGGAACTGCAGTCCAGAAAAGATTATTTCGTTCAGATACAAGGAATTTCCGAAGAGTTGGAAAAATATGATTTGGCGCTCGCCAAAATAGCCAGCGCCTTGCCGGCTGATCCTGCTCCGGCTGCTTTATTCGATTTCCTGCAGGAAACCAGTTCTCAATCAGGCTTGGTTTTGGAAGAGATAAGCCTGAAAGGCATCGCTAGCCCTCAAACGGCCAAGACCAAAGATATTTTAGTTGATCTTCAGGCAGCGGGAACTTATTCTGCTTTTAAGGATTTCCTGACAAACCTGGAAAAATCGGCCAGATTAATCGAAGTGGAGAAGATTTCTTTTTCAACGCCAGAGGATGCCGGAGACCCTTTTTCTTTTAAATTAGAGATTAAAACTCACAGTTATTAATATGGCCATTACCTTTCTTCAAGAGAAAAAAAGACAAAGATACCTGATTCTGGCTTTGGCCTTGGTGATTTTTGTTATCCTTTTGATAGCCTGGAAAGGTTTTTTCAAAGAAGAAGAACCGGCGTTGGTTTTGCCGAGTTTTATTCCTCCGACAGTGGAGATCGACTGGTCGGTTTTGCAGAGCTCTCAACTGACCGAACTGCAGGCACTGGCCACTACCACTCCCTTTGAGGGAGAAACGGGCAGAGACAATCCATTTTTACCCTATTAACCATCATGAATTTAATCGAATCTTTGCTAAAAAAAGGAATAATCGATAAAAAGAAAGCAACTTCCCTGGAATACGAAATCAAGGTTTCGGGCAAGACCGAGGAGGAAGTTGTTTTAGAGCAGGGGATAGCGTCAGAAGATTCTCTTTTTGTCCTGAAGAGCGAGAGTTTAAAAATACCTTTAAAAAAAGTTATTTCCGAAGAAGTTCCCTTGGAAATTTTGGAGCTGATTCCGGAAGACTCAGCCAAATATTACAAGATGATTCCCCTGGCCAAAAAAGATAAGGTTCTGGAAATCGGTATGGTTAATCCGGAAGATCTCAAGGCGCAGGAAGCCCTTAAGTTCCTTTCCCGCCAAGGCAAATTCAATTACCAGGTTTCTTTAATCACCTTGAGCACGTTCAACAGCCTATTGAAGCAGTATTTGAATCTGCGCAAAGAAGTCAAAAAAGCCTTGGAGGAGCTGGAAACCGAGCTGAGGACCGAGGAAGTGGCGCGGCCAATATTAAAGAAAGACGAATTTGAAAGAATGGCCGAAGAAGCGCCGATTACCAAGGTCGTGGCCGTCATTTTGAGGCACGCGGTTGACGGCAAGGCTTCCGATATCCATATTGAGCCGACCCGCAAGGAATTGAAAATTCGTTTTCGGGTCGACGGCATCATGTATGCCAGCCTTTTTTTGCCGTTGAAAGTTCATCCGGCGGTTGTCGCCAGAATTAAAATACTTTCCAATTTAAAGATCGATGAAACGAGAATTCCCCAGGACGGCCGGTTTTCCACCAGGATTGGGGGAAAAAGCATCGATTTTCGGGTTTCCACTTTTCCGACCACCTTGGGAGAGAAAGTTGTTTTGAGGGTGCTTGACCCTTCTGAAGGCATTAAGACGTTTGAAGAATTGGGTTTGGAAAGAAGGAATTTCGAAGTGGTTAAAAAAGCGACCCAGCGACCTTACGGCTTGATTTTGGCGACCGGCCCGACGGGCAGCGGTAAAACCACCACCCTCTATGCCATTTTGAATCTTCTGAATAAAGAAGGAGTCAACATCATTACCTTGGAGGATCCGGTCGAATATTTTGTCGAAGGCATCAACCAATCTCAGACCAAACCGGAAATCGGTTACACCTTCGCCCAGGGGCTGAGGCATATTTTGAGGCAGGATCCCGATATCATCATGGTCGGTGAAATCAGAGACGAAGAGACGGCCGCTTTGGCCACTCAGGCCGCTTTGACCGGTCATATTGTTCTTTCAACCCTTCACACCAACAACGCCTTGGGCGTCATTCCGCGTCTTATTGATTTGGGAGTGGCCCCGTTTTTGATCCCTTCCAGCTTGAGCATCGCTATGGCTCAAAGGCTGGTCAGGGTGCTCTGTCCCGCTTGCAAGGCCAAAGTTCAGGCTAAAGACAAGGTCAAAGAGATGATTTTAAGAGAGATAGACGCTTTGCCTCCAGCCATTAAAAAAGATGTCAAGATTTCCAAAAACATCATGGTTTACGAAGCCAAGGGCTGCAAGAAATGCAAAGGAGGAGGGTATTCGGGCAGAATCGCTCTTTTTGAAATTCTGGAAATGACTTCCCCATTGGCTGAATTGGTTTTGCAAGAGCCGACGGAAGCGCAGATTCAGGTAGAAGCCCGCCATCAGGGGATGATTACCATGAAGCAGGATGGAATCCTCAAGGTGCTTGACGGCGTCACTTCGGTCGAAGAAGTGCTAAGGGCGGCAGAAGAAAAATAAATAACATAATCCGAATGATACGAATTTTTATCCGAATGATACGAATATTCGTAGTATTCGCATAGCTATTCGTAGAATTCGAATTATATAAATTGATGAAATCAATCCTATTAGTCGAGGACGACCCATTTTTAATCGATATTTACACCACCAAGCTCAAAGAGACGGGGTTTAGCGTTGAGGTGGTGGACGATGGCGACGAAGTTTTGCCGAAATTAAAAGAAAGCCTGCCGGATTTGCTGCTTTTGGACATTGTCCTGCCTCACGTTGACGGCTGGGAGATTTTAAAAAAAATAAAAGAGGACAATGATTTGGCAAAAATCAAAATCATCGTTCTCTCCAACCTCGGCCAGAAGGACGAAGTGGAGAAAGGGATGAAACTTGGAGCGACCAAATATTTGATTAAAGCCCACTATACTCCGAGCGAAATAGTTGCAGAAATTAAGAAACTATTGAGCGAAGGGTGAAAAGAGATTTATCTCTTTGAACTCCGAGCGAAATAGTTGCAGAAATTAAGAAGATTTTAAAATAACATGCCAAACAACTACGCCACCCAATTGAAAGAGCTTTTAGATTTAACTTACAAACAAAAGGCTTCCGACCTCCACATCTCCTCCGGCCATCCGCCGATTCTGAGAATCGCCGGCACTTTGGTACCTCTTTTTAAAAAAAAGAAAATGTCGTCCGTTGACACCGAAGGCTTGGCTCGGGCTTTGACGACTGAAGAGCAGTACGAGCGCTTTTTAAAAGAAAAAGAAATTGATTTTTCTTACAATTTTGAAAACCAAGCCAGATTCCGAGCGAATGTTTTTTTCCAGCGGAGCAACGTTTCCTGCGCCTTGAGATTGGTGCCGGCCAAAATCCCGACGATTGAAGAGCTGAATCTGCCGCCGGTCCTCCACGAATTCACTCGGGCCTACCAGGGATTCGTTTTGGTCACCGGACCCAGCAGCCACGGCAAGTCGACCACGCTCGCCTCTTTGATTGATGAAATAAACCACCAGAGAGCCGACCACATCATCACCATCGAGGACCCGATCGAATACGTTTTTATTGAAGACAGAGCCATTGTCGACCAGCGGGAAGTCCACCAGGATACTTTGAGTTTTGCCAAAGCTTTGAGGGCCACCTTTCGCCAAGACCCCAACGTCATTATGGTAGGGGAGTTGAGAGATTCTGAAACCATGGTAACGGCCATCACAGCCGCTGAAACGGGTCATTTGGTTTTTGCCACTCTGCACACCAACTCAGCCAGTCAGACCGTTCACCGCATTGTCGACGCCTTTCCGCCCGAACAGCAAAATCAGGTGAGGGCCCAGCTATCAGGCTCTCTTTTGGGAATAGTTTCCCAAAGGTTGATTCCTCGCATTAAAGGAGGATTGATACCGGCTTGCGAAATCATGATTTCAAATCCGGCCACCGCCAATCTTATCCGCGAGAACAAAATTCATGAACTGCCGCTGGTCATTGAAACTTCGGTTGAAGAAGGCATGATTTCCTTGAACCGGTCTCTGGCCATTTTAGTCAAGAGAAAAGAAATTTCAATGGAAAACGCTTTAAGTTATTCCTTAAATCCTCAAGAGTTAAAAATGCTTATTCGGAAATAATAAATAATGAAATTTACTTACCAGGCTCGAACCAAAAAAGGCGACATCCAGACGGGAACGGTCGAAGCCTCTTCCCGTGAGGCCGCCCTCAATCTTTTGCAAAAACATCAGTTGTTCGTCACTCTTTTAGAGAAAGCCGAAGCGCAGCCTCTTTTTGCCAAGAAAATCAAACTGTTTGAAAGGATTTCCCGGAAAGATATCGTTAATTTTTCGCGGCAGCTGGCTTTGATGTTTAAAGCGAAGATACCTTTGATAGAAGCTTTGCAGGCTATCGCTCTTCAGACCAAGAATCCAAGTTTCCGGGAAAAGATATTGACCTTGTCGGAGGAAGTTGAAGGCGGCACGCCCTTTTCCCAAGCGCTTTCGCGCTACCCCAAGCTTTTTTCTTCTTTTTACGTCAGTATGGTCAAGTCCGGCGAGGCTTCGGGCACCCTTTCTGAAAGCCTTGATTATTTGGCCGAGCACCTGGAAAGGGAGTACTACCTTTCATCCAAAATCCAGGGAGCCATGATTTATCCCGCCTTGATTGTCTTGGTTGTCGTCGGCGTTTTGGCGATGATGATGTATTTCGTCATTCCCAATATGACGAAAGTTCTGACGGAAACCGGCCAGGAGCTGCCCTTTCTGACAAGAGTCGTAATCGGCGCTTCCGATGTCTTGAGAAGCTGGGGCTGGGCATTGCTTCTTTTATTCATCGGGCTTCTGGTCTTTCTTTTCCGTTATTTCAAGACGGTCAACGGGAAAAAGTTTAAAGACAAGATGCTTTTGCGTTTACCCCTGATCGGTTCTTTCTTGAGGATGATTTATCTTTCCCGTTTTTCCGAAAACCTTTCCACCCTGATCGGCGGGGGTCTGCCCATCGTCCAAGCTTTGGAAATTACCGGTGAAATTGTCGGGAACGACGTCTATCAGACCATCATTTCGGAGCTGAAAGAAGAAGTCGGCCGGGGTGAAAGAATCAGTAAATTTATGGCCCGCTATCCGAAGGACTTCCCTCCCATCCTGACTCAGATGGTGACGGTCGGAGAAAAGACGGGGACGCTGGATAAAAGCCTGATGAACGTGGTCAGCTTCTATCAGAAAGAGGTTGACCGAGCCATTGACAATCTTTTGAGCATTTTGGAGCCGGTTTTAGTCATTTTCCTGGGGCTGGTGGTGGCCGGGTTGATGGGGGCTGTCTTGATGCCTTTGTATAAAATGACTTCCTTGTGATATAATGAAAGCAGCTTGAAATACAAAAAAGGTCGATTAAGAAAATAACAAAATCCGAATGACCCGAATTTTTATCCGAATGATACGAATATTCGTAGAATTCGGATAATTATTTGTAGAATTCGAATTATAATTAATATGAAAAAAAGAGGTTTTACTTTGATTGAGTTGCTGGTGGTGATTGCCATCATCGGAATATTGGCTTCGATTGTACTTGTTTCGATGGGTGGAGCCAGAGCCAGCGCTCGGGACGCCACTCGCAAAGCCGACATGCGTCAGATTATCACGGCTCAAGAAATGTATTACGGCGAGGAAGATCAGTATTACGAGTCAACCACTTATCCTTCGTCAATCAGCACCTACATGCCTAAGACTCCGACCGACCCGGGCAGCGGCACTTACGGCTGGTTAGATAATCTAACTACGGCTGGTAACGAACAGTATTTCTGCGCTTACGCCGCCCTGGAAGGAACGGCCGGGCAGTATTACGTCGGCTCTCACGCCGGCAATTTCTGCTTCACCGCAGCGCCAACCACTTTTGCTCAATGTACCGGTACCGGCATGACCATTTGTCCGTAATGACGACAATCCAGCGAGATAATAATTGAGGGAGGTTAATTGAGGGAGGTTTCGCCTCCCTCAATTTGTTATATGGACATCGCACGTCCAAACGGGTTAAAATAGTATTAAAGGTTATGCAGGGAGATATATTTCACATTCTTAATAGAGGAGTAGAGAAAAAAGAGATTTTTTACGACGAAAAAGATCGCCTCCGTTTCATTTATGGTTTGTATGATTTTAATGACACTAATTATGCCTTTCCTTATCCATATCGTTGCAGGGCGAGGCTATTAGGACGTGCGACGTCCGAACGGGTGTCCGAATGGATAGGGAGAGAAAGAAAGGAGTTGATTGATCTTCTTTGCTGGGTTGTAATGCCTAATCATAGTCACAATTTGGTTCAGGAAAAAATTGACAGGGGAGTGAGTGTTTTTTCCAAGAAAGTCTTCGGTGGCCATACGAAATATATGAATGAGAAATATCAGAGAAGCGGAGTTCTATTTCAAGGGAGGTCAAAAATAATTAGAGTAGAACGTGATTCACATTTCTTTTATCTTCCATTTTATATTTTGGCCAATCCCATTAAATTAATTGAGCCACATTGGAAAGAAAGGGGAATTAAAAATACGAGAAAAGCCATTGATTTTTTAGAGAATTATCGCTGGTCAAGTTTTCTTGATATAATCGGCAAAGAAAATTTTCCCTTCTTAATCAACAAAAATTTATTTTATGAAATTTTCCAAACCAATAAGGTAAAATTCAAAAAAGATTTTATCGAGTGGCTTAATAATTACACCGGAGTGTCATTAGGACGTGCGA
>CAYZHR010000019.1:0-8930 GCA_964477885.1 uncultured Candidatus Saccharibacteria bacterium | reverse complement strand
TAAATTTTATCTCTTTTCAAATCTAAATTTTTAACATTCACCGACCACAAAATACCCTGAAAGCTCGGGGGAATTACATTTGTCTTTTTTGTTGTTGAGGTTTTCATTTTTATTTTTGGCATAGTTTAATAAATGACTCGACCCTTAAGATGTTCTTTTTGGACAAAGCCGTATTGCCTTGAGTCAAAAACAGAAGCGTCTTTTTCTTCGCCCAAAACAAAATATCTTTCTTCTGGTATTTTACCATCTTTCAAAGGGATGGTAATTATCCTTTGGCTTCTTTCGGAAAATAAATATGGCTCGCCGCTGGAATTTTTAAGAGTTTCACCGTTAAGTTTGGCTTGCTCGCCTTCAAATATTAATTCATCACCGGGAAGCCCGGCAATTCTTTTAACAAAAGTTTCTTCTCTGGTCAGAAATCCTAAAATAGCAATTTCTTCTTTTTTAATTTCGTTGCACTCATAATAGCCAATGAGTCCCTTAACTTTCATACCGTCTCGGAGTAATGGTTCCATTGAATCTCCGACAATCTTATGTTTTTCGAGATTAACGCAGGAGGCGTCTATCCCTATTTTCCAACCGTAAGTCTGCCAAAAATAAAACCCAAGTCCAATAATTAAAATTGCTCCGAGGGCAATCCAAAAATACTTTTTAGCTTTGGCAATTTTAACCATATCGAAAGAAAAATAGAGTTAACGTCGTTTTCACCGCATCACGACCAGTCTATTGATAAGTTGGACCGCAGTTGCACGTAACATCGTAGTCTGCATGACACCCGGCGCCCCTATGGTAGTTGTAGCTACCCTGAGCGCCACAAGTCGTAAAATTAAAGGCATCGTAGCTGTGATCCGGGTAGTCATAGCAGCCCGTCATGGAGACATAGGCCCGGTCGAGAGATGCGCAATAATTAGAACAGGCCGATGTTAGCCCGCTCTTGAGTATGCCATCATTGGGCAGATCGCACCGCTTGGATATTGCGGGACTAGACTCATCGATCAAGCCATCGCAATCCTGATCTTTCCCGTCTGGACTCTGCGTGCCCGCAGCACTCCCACTGTAGCAAGCAGGACAAGTTTCGTCGCAATCTCCTCCCACAGCGCTTTTTCCATCTTTATCCCAATCGTATTGCACGTGATAGCCTACAGTGGGGGCAATGGGAAATTCGCTGCGGAAATCCCCTCCCCCGGCCGCCATCAAATCGGCCGCATGGTAGTCATCAACCTTGTCGGAATTAAGATTGGTGGAAATGCTGCCGTCTCCCTTGATGGTGACCAGGTTGACTATCATATTCTGAAGAGTTTTCAGAACGCCGTTAATGGTTAAGTCGCCTTCCTTGGTTTGGGCTTCAGAGCCGACATTAAGAGGAGTGGGCACATTGCCGCCGGGCGGAGCTTGCGTCGGCTCCTGCCAAGCCACGGCGTAAAAAATAATCAGGAAACAAATAACGAAAATGCCGAAAGCTAAAGCGGTTATTTTGGGCGATATGATTTTTTGCATAATTTAAAAATGATTTTATTTGTCAGACCTTTCTTTATCAATAATACCATTTTTACAAAAACAAAAAAACCTCCGGAAGATTGGAAACTGTATCGCAGTAATAATCGCAGTCGAACTGCGATTATTTCACTCCAGTATTACTTCTTTAAGAGAATCAATATTCTTACTATAAAACCTAAGCCAATTTGTAAAAAACTCTTGATATTCCTCTGGACTCTCAAAAAATCTGCGCATAAAATCAGCATCTACCAAGGAAGGGAAATTCTTAATCCCCCAGTAATCTAAGTGGCTAGACCATCGGTATTCTTTTTTCAAAAATTCCAAAGCATCTTTAATTTCTGAATCCGTTAAACCTTTTTCTTTCCAGTTGGGCTTCCAGATTTCTAGTGGATTTGAATGAATATAGCAAATCAATTGAAGGGCTTGGGCGTCGCTGGTAACTTTAATCTTTTTATATCTCCCCTGAAATAATACTCCGTTTCTATTGTATTTTATATTAAAAAAACAAGTATATCCTCCTCCAAATTTTTGATGAAATTTTGGAAGGCCATTATCTGTAATAGGGGAAGAGAAAATATGATAATGATTGGGCATTAGACTCCAAGCCCCCACGCTTATAATCTTTTCCCTTAATTTATCATTAATCGCAGTTGAACTGCGATTAAATGAACTGCCATTCAGTCGTTGATTGAGATTGACCACAGCTTTGGCATCATTAAACTCGTAAAAGTCATGAATACCTCTAAAATAGTCTGATTTTTCTAAAAATATTTTTCTTTTTTCTACTCCTCTATTGTAGGTGTGATAAAATTCCATTATTTAATTATAACAAACAGATAATCGCAGTTCAACTGCGATTATCTGCAAGCGGGCTGACTCATTCTTTGGTTTTGATGACTTCGTCGATGATGCCGTATTCCTTGGCTTCCTGGGCGTCCAGATAAAAGTCGCGGTCAGTGTCTTTTTCCACTTTGTCCAAGAGTTGTCCCGTATGTTTGGCTAAAATTTTGTTCAGTTTTTCTTTAATCTTAATAATCTGTTTGGCCGTAATCTCTATCTCAATCGCTTCTCCGGTCACTCCCCCGGCCACCTGGTGCAACAGAATTTGGGAATTGGGCAAAGCGAACCTTTTGCCTTTCTCCCCGGCCGCCAGTAACGTAGCGCCCATGGAAGCTGCCATACCGACGCAAACGGTCGAAATCGGACACTTGACGTACTGCATGGTATCGTAAATCGCCATACCCGCGGTAACGGAACCGCCCGGCGAATTGATGTAAAGCTGGATGTCTTTTTTAGGGTCTTGGGAGGCCAAAAACAGCATCTGAGCAATAATGGAGTTGGCCACGACATCGTTAATGGGACCAGCCAAGAAAACAATCCTCTCTTTCAGGAGCCTTGAGTAAATGTCGTACGCCCGCTCGCCGTATTGACTTTTCTCTATTACCGTAGGTATGAGATTCACCCCGTTAGAAGTTCGTCTTATATAGCTTTTGGCTAATTTCGAACGAACTTTTGTTTTTTATCATACCCCGTTAGCAACAAGCAGAAAAAAATTAACCATTTTTTTCTGACCAGGACTTCTAACGGGGTTCATAAATTTTCCAGGAATTGAAAAGTTTTTTCGTTGCAAATTACTTCTTTAGCATACTCTTTTAATTGGCCCTGGTCAAGCTTGCCGGTTTCGGGATAATTTTGCGAAATCCTATCCATCTCGTTTTTAATTTCTTCGTCTGAAGCGCCGACACTTTCTTTTTCCCCAATCGCTTTGAGCACCAAGAAGTTTTCAACTCTTTTCTGAGCTTCCAGCAAAAAAGAATCCGCTAATTCCCTTTCGGTCTGCTTGATTTTCTTCAGATAATCTTCGAAGCTGACGCCTAAAATCTGAGGCACCTGGACTTTTAACCCCTGCAGCATCCGCTCCTGTTCTGCTACAATCAAATGCTGGGGCAGTTCAATCTCAGCACCTTGAGTTATCTTATTTAAAATCTCCATCCTCACTTTTTCTTTCTCCATTCTCTCTTTTTCCGCTTTCAGTTTTTTAATCTCTTCGCTCGTCACTTCTGTTTCTTTTCTTTCCACTTCCGAAGCAATTTTTTTATAATCCGGCAAGGTAATTTTCATCGCCTTAAACAAGAAAGCTGACAATTAATAAGGCCACGATATTTAATACTTTGATCATTGGGTTAATTGCTGGCCCTGCAGTATCCTTATAAGGGTCCCCCACCGTATCGCCGGTAATGGCGGCTTGGTGAGCCAAACTGCCTTTGCCTCCCAGGTTTCCCTCTTCAATATATTTCTTGGCGTTGTCCCAGGCTGCTCCTCCGGAAGTCATGGAAATAGCGACAAAAAGCCCGCTGACAATTGAGCCAATCAGCAACCCTCCCAAAGCTTCCGCTCCCAAAATCAAGCCGACCAAAATCGGCGCTAAAACCGGAATCATGGCCGGCAATATCATTTCTTTGAGGGCTGATTTCGTCACAATGTCAACGCATTTGCCGTATTCCGGCTTGGCTTTTCCTTCCAACAGCCCCTTTATTTCTCTGAACTGCCTTCTCGCCTCAGCTACCACGCCAGCCGCCGCTTTCCCGACAGCCGACATGGCAAAAGAAGCAAAAAGATAAGGCAATAAACCGCCGATTAGAAGACCGGCGACAAGCTTGGGATTGTCTAAATGGAACTCGAAGCCTGCTCCCAATTCAGCCAGTTCCTGGGTGTAGGCAGCAAAAAGAACCAGCGCCGCCAAGCCGGCTGAAGCTATGGCGTACCCTTTAGTCACGGCTTTAGTGGTATTGCCGACCGTATCCAGGGCATCGGTCACTTTTCTGACCGTCTCTGGCAACCCCGACATCGCGGCAATCCCGCCGGCATTGTCGGTAATCGGACCGTAAGAATCGATGGCGACAATTATACCGGCCAAAGAAAGCATACTCACAGCGGCAATGGCCAGGCCGTAAAGTCCGGCCGACCAATAACTTATTAAAATTCCCGAAACAATCACCAAAATCGGCCAAGCCGTTGACCTCATGCCGACAGCCAATCCCATAATGATATTGGTGGCATGGCCTGATTGAGAAGCTGCGGCAATATCCTTCACCGGTTTGTATTTCTTGGAAGTATAGTAATCAGTAATCAAAAACATGGCTCCAGCCACTAGAAGCCCGGTCAAGGCCGGCAAATAAAGCTGTAAGGCTGAAAAACCCAAGAATGAAGCAGAATTTCTGACAACCCAGATGAAACCGAAGGCAGAAAGCAAACCTGCCCCGGCGAGCCCCTTATAGAGGGCGGACATGATGTTTTCGTTTTTACCCAATTTCACTAAGAAGCTGGCCAAAATGGAAGATAAAATGGCAATGGCCCCCAAAAAAAGAGGCAGAACAATGGCGGCGGTCTCGCCCGGAAAAATCAAAGCGCCCAAAATCATGGCAGCGACCAAGGTGACAACGTAGGTTTCAAAAAGGTCAGCGGCCATGCCAGCGCAATCGCCGACGTTATCCCCCACTTGGTCGGCAATGACAGCCGGATTGCGAGGATCGTCTTCTGGAATGCCCTTTTCCACTTTGCCGACCAAATCAGCCCCGACATCGGCCGCTTTGGTGTAGATGCCCCCGCCCAATCGGGCAAAAACGGATATTAAAGAAGCGCCGAAGCCCAAAGCAATTAAAGATTTCAAATCATTGGTCAAAATATAAAAGGCAGAAACTGCCAAAAGCCCCAGACCAACCACTAGAAATCCGGTCACTGCCCCACCCTTAAAAGCCAAATCCAGCGCCTCTTTCAGTCCCCTCTTGGCTTTTTCGGTCACTTTCAAGTTGGTCTGAGTGGAAATCATCATCCCAATGAAACCAGCCAGCCCCGAAAACAGAGCGCCGACGAGAAAGCCGAAGCCGGTTTTAATCCCAAAGAACACCGAAAGAATAATAAATAAAAAAACGGCCACGAGACCGATGACCTTAAACTGTCTTTTCAAATAAGCCAAAGCTCCCTCACGGATGTAGGCCGCAATGGCTATCATTTTGCCGGAACCTTGAGGGGCTTTCTTGATTTGCCGCGCCAAAAAGAAAGCAAAAACTAAAGAAAAAACGGAAACGACGATGGGAAGGTAAAGCATATGGTTTATTTTGTTTTTTTAGTTTCTTTTTTAGTTTTAGTGTTTTTCTTTTCCTTTTTAACCTCTTCTTCTTTAACCTCTTCTTTGACTTCTTCGTCTTCCGGCCCTCTCACGTCTATCTTCCAGCCGGTCAGTTTGGCGGCCAACCTGACATTTTGGCCATCTTTGCCAATGGCCAAAGAAATCTGATCTTCCGGCACTATGGCCAAAGCTTTGTTTTTGGGCATAATTTTTACTCTCAAAACCTTGGCCGGAGATAAGGAACTGGCAATGTATTTTTCCGAGTCTTCCTGCCACTCAATGATGTCAATTTTCTCGCCGCCCAATTCATTGATGACTGCTGTCACCCTGGTTCCTCTTTGCCCGACCATGCTTCCTATAGGATCAACTCCTTCAACGGTTGAAGTAACCGCTATTTTAGAGCGGGAACCGGCTTCTCTGGCGACCGACTTGATGACGACAGAACCAGACGAAACCTCGGGTACTTCCAGCTCGAAAAGTTTAGAAATGAGCTTAGGATAAACCCGGGACAGAAAAACCACCGGCCCTTTGGGAGTCACTTCCACTTTTAAAACATACACTTTTAATCTCTGCCCGGGTCGGTAGAATTCATTCATAACCTGTTCTTCTCTTACCAATATCCCCAAAGTCTTGCCGATGTCCAAAAAGATAGTCCTGCCTTCAATCCGCTGCACAATACCTGAAATTATCTCTCCTTCTTTTGATTTGTATTCTTCGAAAACAACGTCTCTCTCAGCCTCGCGGATTCTTTGAAGGATTACTTGCTTGGCGGTCTGAGCAGCGATGCGTCCGTAATCTCCCTGGGGCTCCAAAAGCGTCTCCAAATCCTCCCCGGCTTTGATTTTGGGCTTTATCTTTTTGGCTTCAGCCAACATGATGTGCTTTTCCGGGTTGAAACGGACCCGCCCAGATTCATCTGGGCGAGGTTCGCCCCCTTCCGGGGCGGCTTTCTCCCTTTTTTGCTGCATCTCTGCTAATTCTTCCTCCGAATAAATCATACTTTCATCAACTACTTGCTTGACCTGCCAAAACTTAACTTGGCCGGTCTCTGACGAGAGTTTGGCCTTGATTATTTGGCCTTTTTTGCCATAATCTTTCTTGTAGGCTGCAGCAATCGCCATTTCGATTGTTTCCATGACTTTTTCCTTAGGAATGCCTTTTTCTTCGGCAATCTGGGCGATAGCTGATGTAAAATTTTTCAAGTCCATAGTCTTTAAATAAAATGTCCGTTTTCCAACGGACAAAAATATCAATACTTCCCCAAACTGATTTCAGTTTAACAGACTGAAATGCCCTGTCAAGTCTGAACTCGATAAAACCATTGACAAAACTAAATCATCAGTGTATAATGTAAACATATAAACCTCTGGCCGCTTGGGAGTCTTTCCCCAGTTCCTCCTTATTGGGGCCCCGATTGGGGATAAAGGCTTTGTGCCCAAAAGACTCCCAAATGGCTGGAGGTTTTTATTTTCTGCCGAAAAAAAATGATCGAGGTCTCGCCTCGATCAATCTGTTTGTGGACTATTCTTAAATTAGCTCGGACGATTTTCGCCCCTCGCTTCGCTCGGGGCGGCGAGGAAAAGCCCCCAAAAATTTAACGGCTCGCCGCGTTCTTTGACAATTTCAAGTTTTTAGCGAGCGGAGTTCGCTATATAAAATCTTATCAGATTTTATCCTTGGCGGCAAATTCATTAATTCTTTTACAAAAAGAAGAAAGCCCCGAGAGAGATTTCCGTTTGGAAATTCCTATCGGGGCCTTAGGTGCTGACATTTAGGCGACGGTGTACATCGCGAAGGAGAATGTCGCTTTTGCGACTTCCTCCGCAGTGTACTCGTGGCGGTCGGTGAGTCGTGATAAACCACGAACTCCCATAACCACCACGGAGTCGCCGGAGTGAAGTTCCACGCGTGGCGGAGCTTCGGGAATTGCCACCTCTATCCCATAGCGCGATCTCATCGCGTCTATGGTCGCCTGATGGCTAAGATTGCAACAAGACTCGACGCCTTGTGCAATTATTCCCTTGACTTCCTCGACGGATAATGTCCGTCGGGAAATCTGGCAGTTGCCGACGAACATCGAGTCCGCCAACGCAAAACCAAAATAATTTTTCATCTATCTTCTCCTTTTTTTATTTTGTTCCCCGGTGAAAATCCGAATTTTTCAGACCTTCAACAGGAAACAAAATATTTTTTCAAAGAACTAATCTCCATTCATCAGACCATTTCTAATTTTAAGAAATGAACTAGTGAATAGTGACAGGAAGGAAACGCTTGTGACGAATCCCTCCTGCCTTGCTGACTTGTTAGGCCTCTACGATTCGAGAAGCGCCCGTTTGGGCTTTTATTTCTCGAGCCGTCACCCCACCCTTACCTATTAAGTGAGGCATTAAGCCTTTGGGAGCCCTCACTAGTCCGTCTGAACCAGCAAAGGCGAAGAGCCACCTTCCACCGAGATACCGTTTAACCCAGTATCTCTTCCCGGCCTTAGAAATTATTGTCCCCAAATCTCTAAATCCAGGAACAACGGTCTCCGTGGTTTGGAACTCTTTAGCCGTGTAAGGGTCAAAGAGCTCCTTTACCATGCCCTCTGCAACCTCTGCCTGCTTTTTGTTTATAGCAGATAAGAGATCGAAGAATTGAGACCGCACCCCTTCTTCTAACCATATCTCAGGCATAAAAGAAGAGGTATGAGACTTAAGAACGGTATCCTCCACCTCTAACTCCACAACCGGGTGATGACCCTCTTTTAATTCAAGAAGGGTCTGCTCTTCGTTCCAACTCATTGCTCGAAATGGAATTACGGGCAGGGTAATGGAATATACAGATGTCCATCGCCCCTCTATCCCACTCTGACAGTTATCAGAACGCCCCCATCCAGACGGCGGTTCCACTGCGAATTTAGGATGGACCTCCGCTCGCAGCTCCCAACCCTCCACTCCATTGTAAAGATAAACTCTCATTTTGACCCTCCTTTATTTATTCTTTTAAAAAGAACTCTCGCGGAGAGAGTTCTGAAATTCCCTATATTATTGCGTAGGTCCTCTCCAAACCAACGCAAATCGTTCATTATTCTATTGTAGTGGTATTATAGCATATATCGCCTAATTTGTCAAGGTCTGCCGGTAGAATTAAAAAAGAGGTCTTAACCTCTAAATGAATAAAAATTTTCTTTTACAAAATATAGTTCGAGCCGATATTTTTCTGGTTTTTTGGCAATTTTTCAAGAACGCGGCGAGCCGTTAAATTTTTGGGGCTTCTTTGCCGCCGCCCCGAGCGAAGCGAGGGGCGAAAATCGTCCGAGCTA
>CAYZHR010000018.1:0-9323 GCA_964477885.1 uncultured Candidatus Saccharibacteria bacterium | reverse complement strand
GGTTTTCCCGGCCATCCAGTGGTGCCTTTAGCCAAACTTATCAGTAGAAAACCAATTATTTTTGACGCTTTTGTTTCTCTTTACGACTCCAATGTTTTTGACAGAAAAAGCGTTTCTCCTTATAGTTTTTGGGCTTTGAAGTATTGGTTGCTGGACTGGCTTTCGTGCAAATTGGCCGACAGGGTTCTTTTGGACGCTGATGAACACATCAAATATTTCATTAAAACCTTTAGTATTAAAAAGGAAAAATTCAGAAGGATTTTAGTCGGGACCGACGAAACTATTTTTTATCCCAGGGACTGTCAAAAAAACACTGACAAATTTTTGCTTCTTTTTCAGGGAACTTATATTCCTTTACAGGGGGTGGAGTATATGGTAAGAGCAGCCAAACTCTTAGAAGATAAAGATGTTCAATTGAACATCGTCGGCCGGCTGAAAAATTACGGTCCAGCCATCGAACTGAGCCGGGAGCTGAATGCCAAAAACGTAAACTTTATTGATTTTATACCCCAAAAAGAGTTGGCCGAGCAGATGGCTCAGGCTGATGTTTGTTTGGGTTTTTTTGGCGATACCCCCAAAGCCAAAAGATGCGGGGCGTTTAAAGTGACCGAAGCTTTGGCCATGAAAAAGCCGATTTTGACCGCCGACACCCCGGCTATGAGAGAATTTTTGCAGGATAGGGAAAACTGCTTGTTTTGCCGGGGGGCCGATGCCGAGGATTTGGCCGAAAAGATATTGGAACTGAAAAACAATCCTGTTTTGCGGGAAAAAATAGCCCAAAACGGCTACAAGGTATACCAAGAAAGATTAACCCCGCGAGCCTTGGGCAGAGAGTTGAAAAATATCCTGGATGAGCTATACTGAAAAAGATGGAAAATACACCTTACCAGAAGATTTTGGTTACCGGCAACCGGGGATTTTTCGGGACCAATTTCGAACAATTTATCGAAAGAGAGCATCCGGAAATAGACCTATTCGGGTTTGATTTGAAGCACGGGCAAGACTGCCGCAATTTTTGGCAGATCGAAAAAGCGATAAAGGGAAAATCAATGGTTTTTCATTTCGCCGCTTTTACCCATACCGATACTTCCATGCGCTATCCGGAATTATTTTTAGGAGGCAACGTCAAGGGCACATTGAACGTTCTCCAGGCCTGCACCAAACATAAAGTCAAATTGATTTATATCAGCTCTTCCGAAGTTTACGGTACCTTAAAAGAAGGCTGGGAGAAACAATCGGAAGACCATCCTTTCGGGCCGGCTTCGCCTTACGCCACCTCCAAAGTTTCGTGCGATTTGATGTGCCAAAACTGGCATAAAATGTACGGGACAGACGTTGTCATCATCAGGCCCTTCAACGGCTACGGCTTCTATCAGGACAGGAGGAAAGTCATGTCCAAGTACATCGAATGGATTGAAAAAGGATTGCCTTTACAGGTCTACGGTGACGGACGCCAGAAAAGGGACTGGACTTTTGCGCAGGAGTTGGCTGAGGGAATCTGGCGGGTCCGCCAGTTGCCAGCCGGCGAGATTATCAATTTATGTTCAGGGAAAAACTATTCCATCTTGGAAGTGATTGAACTTTTGAAAAAAATAACCGATAAAGACATTAAAGTTGAATCGGTTAAGCCGAGATACGCTGAAGTCGGCAACATGATTGGCGACAATTCCAAAGCAAAAAAACTGCTCAATTGGGAAACAAAAATAGATCTGGAGGAAGGATTGGCTAAGACCTACCGCTGGCTCAAAGAGAACAAACCGATTTGTTACCTTGGCGGCGAACCAAAAACATTAAGGTTTATTTCCAATGAAGGCGCCTAAAATAAAAATAGTCAAGGAGAAGCCGTACAAAATACCCCTGTTTTATCCTTACATTTCAGAGAAGGCAATCTCGGAAGTAGTTAAAGTTTTACACTCGAAGTTTGTCGGTCAAGGGCCTTTAATTCCTTTATTTGAACAGAAATTTGCCGAAAGATTCAAAGCAAAATATGCGGTAGCAACAAGTTCCTGCACCGCCGCTCTTCATTTAGCCTACATTTTAGCTGGAATTCAAGAGGGAGACGAAGTATTGGTTCCTTTGTTTACCTGTTCGGCAACGGTACATCCGGTTCTTTACCAGAAAGCCATACCAGTGTTTGTAGATATTAAAGATGATTTTACTTTAGACCCAGCTGATTTAGAGAAAAAAATTACCAAAAAAACCAAAGCAATAGTTGTCATGCATTACGGCGGGTGCATGTGCGATATGGACAGGATCATGGCCATCGCCAGAAAGTACAAACTGCCCGTGATTGAGGATGCTGCCCAGGCCGTGGGCGCTTACTATTTTGGCAAGAAAGTCAAAGGGTATGCTGGCACCATCGGCCACTTCGGCTGCTTCAGTTTTCAAGCCATCAAATATTTGACCACGATTGACGGGGGCATGGTCACTATGAAGAATGAAGACGATTTTAAGAAATGCAAAAGAATCAGATGGTTCGGCGTCGACAGGGATTTGAAAATAAAAAAAGGCTGGCAGCAATTCAAGGACTGGGAGAGAAGGGAG
The DNA here is from genome assembly GCA_964477885.1 of uncultured Candidatus Saccharibacteria bacterium. GTDB lineage: Bacteria > Patescibacteriota > Minisyncoccia > Minisyncoccales > MHMH01 > CAYZHR01. The sequence goes on along the minus strand of CAYZHR010000018.1, from coordinate 6,779 downwards.
ATGACTTATGATGTCTGGGAAGTGGGCTACAAATATCACATGAACAATTTTAATGCGGCCATTGGCCTGCAACACTTAAAGGAATTTAATGAGATACTTGCCCATTATAAAGGATTGAGTAATTTATATCGCAAACTTTTAAAGAACGCTGTCGGCATAGAGTTTTTGCCGACCAAAAAAGGCGATACTGCTTGGCTGATGACAATTTTGGCTGAAGATAGGGATGGGCTGGCCGATAAGCTGAAAAAACATGGCATAGAAACTAATTTGGTCCACATCAGGAGCGACGCCTACACCTTATTCAAGCCTTATGCCAAGGGAAAGTTCCTCAAGATGGATGCGCTGGAAGGCAAGTATCTTTGCGTCCCTCTTCACCGGAAAATGCGGGAAAAAGACGTCAAGTTCATTTGCGATGCCATTAAAAAACCGTAAAACTCTCAAAGTTGGGTTAGTCGGTTGCGGCCGGATAGCCACTCAGCATTTGACTGCCATAAAGGTTCTTCGCAATCAGATAAAGCTGGTGGCAGTTTGTGATTCCAACCCCAAAAAAGCCAAGGAAGTTGGCCTTGAATACCGCGTTCCTTTTTACACTAATTATCGAGATTTATTAAAGAGAAAAGATATCGATTTAGTGATAATTTGCACGCCCAACGGCTTTCATTATCCGATGGGGATGGCTGCAGTTCGAGCCGGGAAACACGTTCTGCTGGAAAAACCCCTGGCAATTAATCTGAAGGAAGCAGATGATTTAATCAGGGCCTTTAAAAAAAGAAAAAAAGAATTATTGGTGGTGATGCAGGTAAGATACAATCAGGCCTTGAGGGTTTTAAAAAAGACAATTCAGGCGGGAAAGTTGGGGAAAATTTATAATGCCACTTTAACCATCAGATGGTCGCGTCCCCAGTCTTATTTCGAGGAAGCCGATTGGCGTGGCAAAAAGTCATTGGACGGGGGAGCTTTTTTGAATCAGGGTATCCATTACCTGGACGCCTTGCAGTGGCTTTTGGGCGGCGTCAAAAGCGTCTATGGGAAAATTGATCGAGTGGCCCATCGCATCGAAACGGAAGACGAAGTTTTTTCTTTAGTAAGATTTAAAAACGGAGCCTACGGTTTAGTTGAATTTACCATTTGTGCTTATTCTCAAAACCTCGAATGTTCCATCACGATTTTAGGCCAAAAAGGAACGGTGAAATTAGGCGGAAAAGCGATTAATGAAATTGAGTTCTGGCAGGTAAAGAATTGTCCTCGGCCAAAAATTCAAGAAAAAATCCCTCCGGACTTCAAAGGCTCCAGCCCCCACCACCTTTTTGTTTACCGAGATATCGTCAATTATTTCAAAAAGGGGAAAGAACCTTTCTTTTCCGGCGAAGAAGCCCGGAAATCGTTAAAAACCCTCGAAGCCATTTATAAGTCAGCTAAACAAAACAAAGAAATCAGACTTTAAAATATAATCCGAATACTACGAATCATTAGTCGAATGCTACGAATAATTTTTTATTGAGATTATGGGAAAAATTAGAAAAATTTTGATTACCGGAGCCGGCGGTTCGCCCTCGACCAATTTCGTCAGGTCGCTGAAAAAAGCGCCCGAAGATTTTTATTTTATCGGGGTTGACTGCGACAGCTATTACCTGCAAAGAGCCGAGACCGACGAGAAATATTTAATCCCTTCAAAAGACGATGAACGCTATTTAGAGATGCTGAATGAAATTATCGTCCGGACAGGAGCCGATTTCCTCCACGCCCAGAACAGCGGCGAACTTGAAGTGCTTTCCGAAAACCGGGATAAATTAAAAACCAGATATTTTTTACCGAGCGTTGAAACAATAAGAATTTGCCAGAATAAGTTTGAGTCTTATCAAAAATGGGCGGAAGCCGGACTTCCTCAGCCAAAAACCTTATTTTTGAACAACGAGAACGACTTGAAGGAAGCTTTCGAGGGATTAGGGGATGATGAAATATGGGTTAGAGAAATCAGGGGCTCGGGAGGCCGAGGTTCGCTTTTGACAAAAGATTTTGAGAAAGCCAAAACTTGGATTGATTTTAAAGACGGTTGGGGCAAATTTACCGCAGCTCAATATTTGTCGCCTCAATCAATTACGTGGCAGTCGATATGGCAGGACGGAGAGCTGATTGTTGCCCAAACCCGGAAAAGGCTGTATTGGGAACTGGCTAAAATATCTCCCTCGGGGATTAGTGGCGCCACTGGAGCAGCCGTCACCGTTTCCGATTCCCAAGTGGACGAAATAGCTTTGAAAGCGATCAAAGCGATTGATGCCGAGCCCCACGGGATTTTCAGCGTTGACATGACTTACAACAAAAACAATGTTCCCAACCCTACCGAAATCAATATCGGCAGATTTTTCACCACGCACGAGTTTTTTACCCAAGCCGGACTGAATATGCCCTATATCTTTGTCAAATTAGCTTTTGGAGAATCCTATCCCAAGCCCGCCAAAACAATAAATCCTCTGCCCGAAAACTTGGTTTGGATTCGAGGAATGGATTTTTTGCCCAAATTGACCACGGTGGAAGAGATAGAAAAATATGAAAAAGAATTTGAAAAAAGAAAGAACAAAGCGCGATGAAAAAAATATTTTGATAACCGGCGCGACCGGACATTTAGGCTCATTTTTATTAGGCAGAATTCCCAAAAACTACAATATTTTTACCATAGAGACGGATATTGCCGACAGAAACAAATTGGCGAAATACAAAAAGATATTTGAGGAAGCAGACGTCTTGATTCATCTGGCGGCTTACGTCCCGTTGAAGAGAAAGTTCGACGACCTGAACAAAAGCATCAATGTCAACGTCAAAGGTTCGCTAAACCTGGTTGGTTTGCTGAAAAAAGGCAGTAAGTTGATTTTTGCCAACACCTGCGAGATTTACAATCCCCAGACATTTTACGCCGTCAGCAAGCTGGTCGCCGAGAGGCAGTTGGGGATTATTTGCCGGAAAAAGGGCATTAAGTTCATTTCCTTAAGGTTTGCCAGCGTTTACGGCCCGGGCGAGAAAATCCAAAGAGCCATTCCCAATTTCATAAAGTCAGCCATAAGGAATGAAGACATCGTCATTTTCGGAGACGGCCGGGAGAAAAGGAGCTATTTGTATATTGAAGATGCGGCCGAAGCCATCGTCAAGGCGATTACCTATTCTCGCGGCGGCATTTTCAATATTTCTTCAAGGGAAGTCGTAACGATTGCCGATTTGGCCAGATTAATTAAAAAAATCGCCAAGTCAAAATCGAAGATTGTTTTCAAGCCGAGGGTCAAAGAAAAAAGGGACATGGTATTCAGCGGCCGAGAAGCGGAAAGAAAGCTGAAGTTCCGGCCAAAGTTCACTCTGAATCGGGGCATCAAGGAAGAGATAATTTTTTTTGACAAGCCGACCATTTTTCTTGACCTGGACGGGACCGTTTTAGATGTTTCAGAAAGAGTTTACCGCGCCTATAAAGATACATTGAAAAAATACAAAAAGAAATTTCTCGGGAAAAGGAAATATCTGGAACTCAAAAAAAGGAAAACCCCAATTGGGGAAATATTGCAAAGAACCGGGGCAGAGGACGTTTACCCAAAATTTACAAGAGAATACGGGAGAAAGATTGAGAACGCTCGCTATCTGGAATTAGACGAAATGTCTCATTCGAAGAAGAAGACACTATTAGACCTGAAGAACGATTACAGATTAATTTTATTTACCTTGAGGAAGCATCCGACAAGACTGCTCGAACAATTAAAAAAGAAAGGAATAGATAAAATTTTTGAGAAAATACTCATTGGAAAAATTATTAGGCAAGACGGCAATTACAATAAAAAGTCGATTATGGTCGGTGATACCGAAACAGACATATTACTTGGAAGGAGGTTTGGGTTAAAAACGGTGGCAGTGACCAACGGAATGAGAAATAAGGATTTTTTAAAAAAATACAAACCCGATGTTTTGATTGATGACCTTCTTAAACTTAAACGCTCAATATAGGTCGATAAAAAAAGAGATTGATGCGGCCGTCAAACGAGTTTTGGATGGCGGATTTTTTATTGGCGGAGTTGAAGTAGAAGAATTTGAGAAGGAGATAGCCAAGTTTTGCGGCTCAGCATATGGCCTCGGCGTAAATTCTTGCACTGATGCCCTCTATTTATCTTTAAAAGCATTGGGAATTGGGTTTGGCGATGAAGTCATCACCACCCCTTTCACTTTTATTGCCACGGCCGAAGTGATTGCCAATTTGGGAGCTAAACCGGTTTTTGTTGATATTGAAAGCGAGACTTTCAATATCAACCCTGAGCTTGTCGAAGGGTCAATAACTCGAAAAACCAAAGCCATCATGCCGGTTCATCTTTTCGGTCAAACAGCTGACATGGCCGAGATTATGAAAATTGCCAAGAAACATAAATTACCCGTGATAGAAGATGCCGCCCAGGCCATTGGAGCGAAATATAAAAACAAGATGGCCGGGAGTATTGGCGACATCGGTTGTTTTTCTTTCTTTCCGACGAAGAACCTGGCGGCTTTGGGCGACGGCGGCATGGTGGTCACGGACGACAAAAAAACAGCCGATAAAATCCGGCTTTTAAAGAACCACGGCTCTTCTCCCAAAGAAAAGTACTTAAATCTTATTTTGGGGACCAATTCCCGGCTGGATACGATTCAAGCCGCTGTTTTGAGAGTAAAAATGAAGCATCTTCAAAAATGGAACAGAAAAAGAGCTGAAAAGGCCGTCTATTACAGCAGAAGTTTGAGGGGGGTGGGAGATATTAAAACTCCTCCGGTCGGTTCAGGCAGGACCCATATTTTCCACCAATACACCATCAGAACCAAATCGAGAGACAAACTTCAAAAATGCCTGAAAGATAAGGTGATTCCGACCATGATTTATTATCCTTTGCCTTTGCACCTTCAGCCGGCTTTTAAATATCTTGGCTACAAGAAAGGCGATTTTCCCGAAGCCGAAAAAGCCGCCAAAGAAGTTCTTTCCTTGCCGCTTTATCCCGAACTTCCATTGTCCGACCAAAATAAAATTATCAAGGCAATTTCCGAGTTTTTTCAGAGAAGGTGATACGGCTATTCATTCCGTTCTCTTCACTCGTTATCCGCTTAGCATTCTGTTCACTTCGTGACGCCAGTTCGCCTGCGGCGAACTCTCCCACTGCCTACCCGAACTTCGTTCACAGAACGCTAAGCGTCTTCTAATGGTATCTTTATGCTAAAAATTCTTGATGAAAAAAATATTTCTCCTGAAATTCAAGAAAGGATTAAGGAAATATCAAAACTGCCCGGCGTCAAAGAGGTAGTCGCTTTTCCCGACGTTCATTTAAAAGAAAAATATATCAATTTGGGATACCGGGTGGATATTCCTTCCAGCTTAGCCATTTTAACCGAGAACTGTCTTTACCCCCAGTTTCGCCCCGGTATTAACTGCGGCATGTCTTTGCTCAAAACCAACCTTTTTTACGAGGACTCTTTGCTGCCGAAACTGGAAAAAGTTTTGTTGAATTTCAACAAGGGATTGGTTAAGAATTTTTTTAATTTTTTCCGCTTCCCCTTAAAAGACAAGTTTTCCATTTCGACCGAGGAATTTCAGAGAATTTGCCGCAAAGACATCTCTCAGTTTGACTATCGCGGGATTCGCCAAGAATGGCAGCGAGGCACCCTGCGTTTGAAAAGAAAGATGGGCAAGCATTTCGGCGGCAATCACTTCTTGGAATTACAGGTGGTAGATGAAGTTTTTGATGAAGAGAAGGCCGAAAAATGGGGCATAAGCAAAGGGCAGGTTTTTGTTCTTTATCATACCGCCGGAGACCCGCTGGACGACGTCTTGGAGGAGGAGATTTTAAGAGAAACGATTTATCAGCCTCATTTTGTCAAACTGGAAGCTTCTTCTGACCACGCCCGGATAATTATGAAGGCCGTTAAAATTTTAATGAATTACGGTTTTGCCTACCGTTTGACCGCCTTCGCCATTTTAAAGGATTTGTTTGCCAAAGTTTTCGGCCAGGAAGCGAGTCTGGATTATTTTTCCGACCACTGCCACAATGGTATTGAAGAAATAAGGAAAGACGAAAACAGCACTTTCTTTCTTTATCGGCATAACGTCAATAAAGTCTCGGATGGTTCGCCGGTCGTTCTGTCGGGCTCGTACAACTTGAGAAGTTATGTTTTGGAGGGCAGGGCGGGGGCTGAGAATTTTTTATGGTCGGCTGACCACGGCTACGGGGATTTGATCGAAAAATTTCCCCAACCTCTTCCAGAGGTTCGACCTCCCGCGGGAGGTCGAACCTCTAATCCGAAAGTAAAAAGAATACTCTTTAAGAAAGGTTTGAATCTGCCGTTTTTCATCAAAACAAGGGAGGCGGATATTAAGCGCAGCTTGGCGGCTGAACACCTTCTTTCTTTATTCGAAGAAAACGATATTTCGAAAAAAGTATTCAGCTTAAGGCCGATTATTAATTTCAAATTCATTTGATATGGAAAGCATAAAACAATTGAAAGAAATCTGCCAGCCCCACAGAAAAAAAGAACATCCCGGAGACTTCGGTTATTTAAAACACCGGGAATTATCTGTTTACATCACCAAAGTCATTTTGAAATTGGCCGGCACTAAAATAAAACCCAACCACATTTCTTTTTTCAATATCTTATTCGGCCTCATTGTTCTTTCGCTGATTGCCTTAACTGAAGATAAATTATTTTTTCTTTTATTTCTCTTTTTGTTCTATTTTAGTTTCCTGTTAGACAAGGTTGACGGAGAAATAGCCAGATACCAAAAGATCCTCACT
>CAYZHR010000017.1:0-9548 GCA_964477885.1 uncultured Candidatus Saccharibacteria bacterium | reverse complement strand
ACATGAACCCCGTTAGAAGTCTACACTAAAAATTTTGATAAAAATTTTTATTTACTTTATCAGTTGATATTAACCCATTAAAATCGTATATTATAAAAATTATTCTATGCCGAAGAAAACAACTTCTAACGGGGTGAAATTAGAAATTTTTACAAGCAGTTTCAAGCAAACCCAAAAAGCCGGAAAATTACTGGCTAAAGAAGTCCTGAAAAACAAACATCGCCAGCAGGCTTTTTTGATCGCTTTAGTGGGAGATTTGGGTGGCGGCAAAACCACTTTTCTGCAGGGTTTGGCCAAAGGTTTGGGCGTTAAGGAAAAAGTTTTAAGCCCCACCTTCATTATTATGAGAAAATTCGAAATCCGAAATCCGAAATTCGAAACAAATTCAAAATTCCAAATTCCAAAATTCCAAACCTTTCATCACATCGATTGTTATCGCATAAAAAAACCAAAAGAGATTTTAGACTTGGGCTTTAAGGAAATTATTTCTGACCCCAAAAATATCGTCGTTGTTGAGTGGGCCGACAGGGTCAGCAGAATTATCCCCAAAGGAGCTCTTTGGCTCAGCTTTGAGTTCGTTGATAAAAATAAAAGGAAAATTGTGGTAGAATCAAAAGATGACAGATAAAAAATGTCTCATCGTCATTGACGCCAACTCCGTCATCCATCGGGCTTACCATGCCCTGCCGCCCTTGAGCACCAAGACGGGAGAAGTGGTGGGAGCGGTTTACGGGTTTCTTTTGGTTTTTCTTAGGGCCGTGAAAGAATTTCAGCCGGACTTCATTGCCGTTTGCTTCGACGTTAAGGGTCCGACTTTCCGTCATCAAAAGTACGAAGCCTATAAAGCCAAGCGCCCTCCTTTGCCGGAAGATTTGGGCCGTCAGATTGCAAAAGTCAAAGAGGTCTTAGGGGCTTTTGGAGTTTCCGTTTTCGAGAAAGAGGGTTTTGAGGCCGACGACATTATCGGCACCGTCAGCCGTTTGGCCCCCCAAAAGCAGGCTTTTCCGGAAATTGAAACCGTCATTTTGAGCGGCGACACCGATACTTTGCAATTGGTCAATCCGAAGACCCGCGTTTATGTTTTGAGAAAGGGAGTTAAAGATATTGTCTTGTACGACGAAAAAATGGTGGGAGAAAAGTATCAAGGGCTGAAACCTGCACAACTCTTGGACTTCCGGGCTCTGAAAGGAGATGCGTCCGACAATATTCCGGGCGTCCCCGGGATAGGGGAGAAAACCGCACTCGGCCTGATTGGAGAATACGGCACTTTGGAAAAAGTTTATGAAAATCTGCCTTTGATCGGCGCCAAGGTCAGGGAAAAATTAATCCAGAACAGGGAGCAGGCTTTTTTCAGCCGCGAATTGGGCCAAATTCATCAAGCGGTTCCAATCGATTTTGATTTAGAAAATTGCCGCTGGGGAAATTACGACAAAGAAAAAGCCGCCCAAGTCTTGAAAGACCTCGAATTCTTCAGCCTCATTTCTCGTTTACCTTGAATCAGTTCGAATCTTTATGCCTCTGCAAATTTCCACCTATTTATTTAGGCGGTTTTTTGGTAGCATTAGAAGCGGACAGGTTTTTATCAAATTATGAATTTAGTAATTATAATTTTCTTTTATTTTTTTAGTATATTATTATTTTCCTTTATTTTTCTATTTTTAATATTTACAATTCCTTTCATATTTTGGGGAGCAAGTTATGTTTCAAGCAAAGAGGATAAAATTAAAAAAATGATTGAACTTGCCGCAATTCAATCGGGAGAAAAAGCAGCTGATTTAGGGGCTGGCGACGGAAGATTAGTTATTGCTTTAGCTAAAAAAGGCATAGAAACCCATGGTTACGAAATAAATCCTATATTGGTTTGGCAAGCCAGACGAAACGTCAATAAAGCTAAACTGAAAGGAAAAGCTTTTATTCATTGGAAGAATTTTTGGAATGAAGATCTTTCTATATTTGATATTATTACTGTTTATGGCATTGGTTATATTATGAAAAAATTGGAGAGAAAATTAAGAAAGGAACTCAAAAATAATGCCAGAATTGTTTCTAATGGCTTTTGTTTCCCTACCTGGCCGCAAATTAAAAAAGAAGGCAGTGTGTATTTATATAAAAAGACAGATAGACTCTAACGTCGTTCCATATTCACGAGTCCCGGCCGCGTGTTTCTATTTTTCTTGCTCTGATTTTACTAAAGGGTTAAGATAAATTAATATGCCGGAGTTACCAGAGGTAGAAACAATTAGGCGGCAATTGGAGAAAAAGATTGTCGGCAAGAAATTGAACGGCAAAAAAATCACGGCCGTCAGACGGCGAGCCAAAGTTTTAATGATTGATTTTAGCGACGGCACCAGTTTGGTTTTTCATTTGAAGCTGACCGGCCAGCTGATTTTCAACGGCCAACCCCTGAAACACACTCGGAAAGTTTTTAAATTTAGCGACGGTTCAAAATTGGTTTTTAACGATGTCCGTAAATTCGGCTGGTGGAAAATAGTAAAAGACACCGGGCCAATGGAAAAGGGATTTGGCCCAGAAGCACTAACCGTTGACTTAAAAACTTTTGCAGACGGCCTTAAAAAACACTCTAAAACCAGAATTAAACCTCTTTTAATGGACCAGAAATTCATTGCCGGCATCGGCAATATCTATTCAGACGAGATTTTGTTTGCGGCCCGAGTACATCCTTTGCGTCGGGTTAAAACGTTGAAAGACAAGGAAATTGAGTTAATTCATCAGAACATCAAGAAGATTTTACAGAAAGCTATTCGATACCGCGGCACCACCGAGCAATATTACCGCGATGCTTACGGCAAAGAAGGCAACTATTACAACCTTCTTAAGGCTTACCAAAGAGAAGGCGAGAAATGCTCTCGCTGCGGCACGATTATTAAACGGGTAAAAATTGGCGGCAGAAGCGCCCATTTTTGCCCCAAATGCCAAAAGTCATAGCATATGAATCCCACATCGGAAAGGGGTCGGGAGAACCTTGCGGTTCTCCCGTGTAGGAAAATATTAAAAACCGAGGGTTTTTAAGGAGCGGTGTTAGACGAGCTAAGGCGAGTCGTGCCGCGACCTCCCCACATAACAGCACTATGTTGATTTTTCTTTACGGTCCAGACTCATACCGGTCGCGCCAAAAACTTAAGGAGATTGTCGAACATTATGAAGAAACCCATAAAAGCGGGCTGAATTTGAGATATTTGGACGGCAAGAACTTGGATTACGCCGACTTCAAAAACGAGATACAGATAACATCAATGTTTAAAGAGAAGAAACTGCTGATTCTGACCGATGTTTTCTCTAATCAGGAGTTTAAGGATAATTTTTTAAAGAACTCAAAAAAACTCATTAACTCTGAAGACGTGGTTCTATTTTACGAAACGAAAGAAATCCCCAAAAACAATTCGCTCTTCAGTTTTTTAAAAAAACAAGCCAAGTCCCAGGAGTTCCAGCTATTATCTGGCCAAAAACTGAGAAACTGGGTCAAAAAAGAGTTGGCGGAATATTCGGCCGCGGCCGATTCGGCCACTGTCGAAAAACTGATTGAGTATGTCGGCAGCGACCTTTGGGGGTTGAGCAACGAAATCAGAAAACTCGCCAGCTACAAAAACAAGGGAAAAATTGAAACGAAGGACGTTGAACTTTTGACCAGGTCTAAAACCGAGACTGATATTTTCAAAACGATTGACGCTATCGCTTCAAAAAACAAAAAACAAGCCCTTAGGCTGATTCATAAACATCTGGAGAAGGGAGATGCTCCTTTATATCTTCTTTCAATGATAACTTTCCAATTCCGCAACATCCTCCTTGTCAAAGATTTGCTGGAAAAAGGCAAATCGCTCAAACTTTCCCAACTCCACCCCTATGTTATCAGCAAAACTTACGGGCTCGCCCAGAGGTTTGCCTTCGGAGACTTAAAAAAAATCTACCGGAATATTTTTCAGGTAGATTATAATATTAAAACCGGTAAATCGGACCCTCAAACTGCTCTTGATTTATTTATCGCTGAAATCTAAGCCTTTTCCACCAACTTGGCAATACGGGATTTATTGCGAGAGGCAGCGTTCTTTTTAATAACTCCGACTTTGGCTGCCTTATCCAGGGCTTGGTAAATTTGGGGCAAAAGATTCTTTGCCTCTTTTATTTTTTTTTGACCGACTAAAGACCTCGCTTGTTTAAGCAGGCTTTTTACTTTATTTCTGTAGATTGAATTCCTTTCTCCTCTTTTGATGCTTTGCCTCAAAGCTTTCTTAGCGCTCTTGATTATCGGCATATGTTTTATCTTTACCACTTTCTATATCTTTTATCAAGTCGCGGATTTCCGCCGCCCTTTCAAAATCCAACTGTTTGGCGGCCAGCTTCATTTCCTTCTCGAGCAGTTTTGCGTCACGAACTACCCCGAATTCAGAAATAACCTCCTTTTTCTTGGAAGCGAACGGCCAATCTCTGATTTCTTTGACGATAGCTTTTGGAATTATTTTGTTTTTTCGGTTGTATGCCGCCTGAATTTTCCTTCGTCGCATGACTTCCTTCATTGCCCTTTCGATTGACAGAGTTTTTTTATCGGCATACAAAATAACCTGCCCTTGTTCGTGCCGGGCCGCTCTTCCCATAGTCTGGATTAAAGTTGTTTCGTTTCTCAGAAATCCTTCTTTGTCGGCATCCAAAATGGCGACCAAGGCAACTTCCGGCAAATCCAAACCTTCTCTTAGGAGATTAATTCCCACTAAAACATCATATTTTCCCTCTCTGAAATCTTTGATGATTTGCGGCCGTTCCAGCGTTTTAACTTCTGAATGCAGCCACTTGGCGGCGATCCCTTCTTCGGTCAGGTAATCCGATAAAGCTTCGGCCAGCCTTTTGGTCAGAGTGACGGCCAAAACCCTTTGCTTTTTTGTCACTCTCAGTTTAATTTCCTTTATCAGATCTTTAACTTGATTTTTAGTCGGACGGATTTCCATGGACGGTTCCAGCAACCCCGTTGGCCTGATTAACTGTTCGACAACGTATTTTTTACCTGATTTTTCCTTTTCATACGGCCCGGGAGTGGCTGAAATATAAATGGTTTGACCGACATTCTTTTCAAACTCTGCAAAGCTTAAAGGTCGGTTGTCCAAGGCCGAGGGTAACCGAAACCCGTATTCTATCAGAACTTTTTTGCGGGAGCGGTCAGTGTTATACATCGCGTGGAGTTGGGGTATGGTTTGATGAGATTCGTCAATAAATGTAATATAATCCGAATACTTCGAATTTTTATCCGAATACTTCGAATAACCGAAATAATTTAAAAGAGTAAAAGGCGGTTCACCTGGTTTCCTGAACTCTAAATGTTTTGAATAGTTTTCAACGCCGTGGCAATAGCCGTTCTCTCGCAGCATTTCCAAATCATAATTGGTTCGCTGAGCCAGCCTTTGAGCTTCCAGTAACTTTTTTTGCTTTTTCAATCTTTTCAACTGTTCTTCCAGCTCAAGTTTGATGTTTTGTAATGCGATATTTAATTCGTTTTGAGGAGTGACCCAAAAGTGGGCCGGATACAGTCTTAATTTGGCTGGCTGCATTTTTTCTATTCTGTCAGCCGAAAGTTCGATTTTAACCGTTTTTTGGCCGGTAACCAGATAAATCTCAATTGTATCGCCTCTGACTCGAAATGTGCCCGGCTTGAAATCAATATCGTTTCTTTGATACTGCAAAGAAGTCAAATGGGAAATAAGGTCCCTCCTTTTGATTTTTTGTCCCTCTTTCAACTCCAAAGAAACGTTCTCATAAGCTTCGGGCGAACCGATATTGTAGATGCAAGAGACCGAAGCCACCACAATCACATCTTTCCTGTTTAATAAATCCTGGGTGGCCGCATGCCTCAGCCGGTCAATCTCTTCATTGATTCTGGCATCTTTTTCAATATAGGTGTCGGACTGGGGAATATAGGCCTCGGGCTGGTAATAATCGTAATAAGAAACGAAATAATGGACGGCGTTTTCCGGGAAAAACTCTTTGAACTCCTGGTAAAGTTGAGCGGCCAAAAGTTTATTGAAAGTTATAATAAGAGCAGGTTTTTGGAGGTTAGCGATTGCACTTGCCATTGTAAAAGTATTATGAACAAATAATCCTCCGTGACCAGCTAAAAATGTTTCGTTGTTCTTAACTGCGAAATCGTAAACATAAGGATCTTTTGAGGCTACCTTTTTTATTTCAGCAATCTTTAACCACCTACAATTTAAGAAGCTCTTTAGCTCATTAATTTCTTTATTGGTTTTGTCATAAACCCAAAAACCATTGATGATTTTTTTAAATGTTTCTCGTCGCGGATTGTTAATTCCTATTTCGATGGCATTTAATGTTCCGACAGACATTTTACACGTTTCTGCGAAAACTCTCTGGGGTATTATTTGGAGCTTCTTTCGAACACTTTTTATTATTGGTCCAATTTTTGGGATAACATCTACATTTGTTGCGTGTGAGTTTTTAGCTAATTCTTCTAATCTTTTTTGTTTTTCTAGTATCTCAAATCCGATGTATTTTTTGAACCTTTTTACATTCTCACTGCCAGAGATAGTGAGGTACCAATAATAATCACCTTTGTGGCTAGGCGAATTTGTGGCTTTGCCCCAAACACGTCGTACTCGAGCCCAAATTCCAAAGCGCAAAAGTGCCGATAAAAGATCAGAAGCAAGTTGTTTGCTTGCGGTAGGGGCAATAATTTGACCCTCGTCAGGGAAAGCTCCACCATCTCCGGTAAAATAACATCGAAGTAAAATAGAAAGTTGTTTTCGAGAGAGATTTGGCCAAAATTCTGGAAGTTTTTTTGAATGAGCATTAGTACCGAGAAGCTTACTTAGCAAAATTGTATGGATTTTAGAACTTATTTCTAAATTATTATGCTTTTTTCTTCGTCGATAAGGAAGTTCTAATTCGCTTAAAATTTCCTTTAGGCCTTTTAAAATAATAGATTTTGTAGCTGAAATATTAAAAAATCGAGACGTTGGCTCTCCATGACCTTCAGCAATGTAATATCCCATCAATTTGAGCCATGCCTCGGTTAAAGAAATTTTCCCCGGTAAAGCATAATGGTGAATTTGAGAACCAATGACCACTTTATTAATATCTTCAGCAGAAAAATTTATATTTAAATCTTGAGCTATTTGAGAAATAGCAGTTAGTGGCATTCCATGATAAGCCCCACTTTTAATTTGATAAAGCTTTTCTCTGGGAAAAACATAATGTTTACTCATTGCTTGAATTATTTCTCCGGGAGTTTTTTCGAGTGACACTTTTAATATAAATTGTTTTGCATCTACAAATAAATCTTCTTCTTTTAAAATTGTAAAAAGATCAAGATAAGGAAGGTCTTTTTCTGGCCCAGGGATTTCTAAGGGCAGAGGAACATAATCTGTATTTTTTAACTGATTAGTTGGCAAAAGAACAAATTCACCGTTCCGTAGTACCCAAAAGTTATGGTCACCTGTTATAGTGATTTCTCTTCCGCAGGTTGTTTTAACTCGATAAAGGATTTTTGGAGAAGAATGGCGAATTAATCGCAATACAGGCTTCCATTCAGACTTTTTTGTTACGGGATTAAGACTAAATGCTTCTAGATTACCTTTCTTTTCTATCTGGTTAACTGAAAGTATTTCGCTTTCTTTTAAGCGAACAACTTTATGAGAATATTTTTGAAATAGGCTATCAATAAGTTCGCCAATTTGACAGCAAACAGTATTCCCATTCTGTTTTACAAAAACTGGCGTTTCTCCTATAACGCTCTTGCCCGAACCCGTTACGCCTAAAAGCACCTGGTTTTTAACGCCAGCTTTAAGGTTGCGAGATAATTTTTCAATTGCCTGCGGCTGATCGCCCGTTGGTTGAAATTTTGAAACAAGTCTAAACATTTCTATGCTATAATAGCTTAATAATAAGCCTTTTTCAATGGCGATAAAATCTTTAATTAAAAAATTCATTCCGCCGTTTCTGTTAGACTGGTATCATCTCTACCTGGCTTTTCTGGGCGCTGTTTTATACGGGTTTCCTTCCAGAAAATTAAAAGTCATTGGCGTGACCGGCACCAACGGGAAGACCACGGTGGTTCATTTAACTACCCAGATTTTAGAAGAAGCCAATTATAAGGTGGCTTCTTTATCTTCCATCAAGTTTAAAATAGGAGAAAAAGAAAAACCAAACACTTTAAAGATGACCATGCCGGGGAGGTTCAAGCTGCAGAAGTTTTTCCGGCAAGCCGTAAAAGCCGGTTGTCAGTACGCGGTTCTGGAAGTAACTTCCGAAGGTATCAAGCAACACCGTCATCGATTCGTTAATTTTGCTGCGGCCGTTTTTACCAACTTGACGCCGGAACACATTGAAGCTCATCAAGGTTTCGAAAACTATAAAAAGGCCAAAGGCAAACTTTTTCAAGCGACTAAAGGGGTTCATATTATTAATTCAGATGATCCCAATGCTGAATATTTTCTGCATTTCCCAGCTAGACAAAAAATTCTTTACGGAAGTGCGACTTCCGTAAAGCTGAATTTAAAATTATTGGGAGATTTCAATTACTCTAACGCTTTGGCTGCCCTTCAGGTTGGCTTATCGCAAGGGATTGATTTAGAGGTTTGTAAAAAAGCTTTGGAAAAAGTAGAGGGGATACCGGGCAGAATGGAAGAGGTAATTTCTCAACCCTTTAAGGTTTTTGTTGATTATGCTTTCACCCCCAATGCCCTGGAAAAAGTTTATCAAACCCTGAAGCCTAAAAACGCTAAGATGGTTTGCGTTTTGGGTGCTTGCGGCGGCGGTAGAGACAAATGGAAAAGGCCGGTTTTGGGTGAGATAGCGGCTAAATACTGCGACGAAATTATAGTGACGAACGAAGACCCGTACGACGAATCGCCAGAAAAAATTATCAACGACGTAAAGGGTGGAATAGTGCGTTTCGCGCGGCCGCACCAAACGTGCTACACGATTTCGGATAGGAGAATGGCCATTAAAAAATCTTTAGAACTGGCTCAGCCGGGCGACACAGTGGTGATTACCGGCAAGGGGTGCGAGCCCTGGATATGTGTTAAAGGAGGCAAAAAAGCTCCGTGGAACGAAAAGCAGGTTATTCTCGAAGAATATGAAAAAATACGAAATTTTGGAACACAAAGCTGATTTAAAAATCCGAATTTTTGGTAAAGATAAAAAAGAATTATTCTTTAATGCTCTTTTAGCTATGTCGGAAAGCACGAAAGCCGAAACCTCAAAGCCGGAAAAGAAAGTTAAAAGAAAAATCGAGATAAAATCAGGTGATTTAGCAACTTTATTAGTTGATTTTTTAAGCGAAGCTCTTTATTTAAGTCAGGTGCAAAAAGAAGTTTTTTCTGATATAATAATTAAGAAGTTTACTGATAAAGAATTAGAGGGAGTAATAACCGGTCAAAAAATAGAAAGATTTGGCGAAGATATTAAAGCTGTCACTTATCATCAGCTTGAAGTAAAACAAAATAAAGATGGTAGCTGGCAAGCTACAATACTTTTTGATATTTAGTTCCTTAATAAAAAATCTAAATAAGGGAGGAGATAAGCGA
>CAYZHR010000016.1:0-9582 GCA_964477885.1 uncultured Candidatus Saccharibacteria bacterium | reverse complement strand
TATTTGGATCATCACCTCCTTTTTGAAGTAGTAGGAACCTCTATCAGTTTAGCACAAAATAAAAGGCCGTCCAGTGCAACGGACGGCATATTCGAGGGTTAAGTGGGTTGAGGAGTTTTAGGTGGATGAAAGTTTATTTTTTTGATTTTACCTTTTTTCCGATAACGGAATGTCTTGCCGCCGCAATTAGAACAACTGAATGTATGGCCGTTACCTTTCTTCGCTTTAGCGCCGCATCCCACGCAAACAATCTCTTCTGATTCTGTAGGCAACTCTAACCCTCCTAATTATTTTTATACTAATGTACCAAAGAGCTGTTAAATATGCCTCACCTCCTTTTTCGGGCTAATTATATTATGTCGTATTTTAAGCCAGTTTATTACGGTGCCTTTATCTCTTCTACCGCTTCTGCCATCTTCATCTCACTCGAACCGTCAATCAAAATGAGGTCATTCTCCTTTATCTCGTTCTGCAAAGGTATTCTCAGCGTTTCAACCGTATCATATTGGCGGATTTTTTCAAGTGCCATGCCCTTGGCTTTGGCGCCCTGGGCGATAAAGTGGGTTCTCGGTCCGGCGGTAAAAAGCAAATCAGCCGCCGCTTTAACTTTCTCGCCAATCGCTTCATGAGCCTCGATGGAGTACTTCCCTATTCCCAAAATATCTCCTAAAACAGCTATTTTCCTGGCCGGCCTGCCTGCCGGCAGGCAGGGAATTTCAATTTTCCTTAAAACTTCCAAAGCTTCCAACATAGAGAGAGACGAGGCGTTTTCCGAATCGTCCAGAACCCAAGAGTTTTTTATTCCCCTTATCAACCGCATTCTGCCCGGCAATCCTTGATAAAATTTCAAGGCTCCGGAAATCTCAACCAGGTTTAAGTCCAAGGCTTCTCCCGCTCCAGCGGCCGTTAAAGCCGCGTAGATTTGCTCTTTGCCGAAAAGTCTTTCCAGCCAAACCGGCACAATCTTGCCTTCGTAGTTTATTTTGAAATTAGTCCCCAAGGCCGGGACTCCGGTCAGGACAATGTCGGTCGCTTGAATATCGGCTCTCGCCCCAAAACCAAAAGTCAAAGGATGAGCCTGGCTTTTGTTTTTAATATCCCTGACCGTTTCGTCGTCAAAATTCAAAATCAGATAGCCGTGGCTCGGCAGAGCTTCGGCCAATTTGGTGATTTTTGAAACTTGCTCCAGTTCTCCGGCAAAAAACTCCCGCTCGGGATGATATTCGCCTACATGAGTTACGACCAAAACAGGCAAACGAGATTTTTTTACTAAAAACTCGAAATCTTTGAATTCTTGCAAATCCGTTTCGTAAATCAAAAGTTCTCCGCCAATTTTAAAATGCCCTTTCACAACTTGAAAAATTGCTTCTTTGGCCGTCTTCCTGCCTTCGCCGGTAACGATAATTACTTTCGGCTTTTTTAAAATAAATTTGATTTTATCTAGCAAGTTCACCCCGTTAGAAGTCTGTCTTATATAGCACGTGGCTAATTTCAGATAGACTTTTGTTTTATATTACACCCCCGTTATCACCCTGCAGAAAAAATTTAATCTAAATTTTTTCTGACTAAGACTTCTAACGGGGTTCATGATCGGGCGGAATTTGATAATAATCGATGATGTATTTGGCCAGCTCCTGGAAAATGGGGACAGCCGAATATTCGGCCGTTCTCGTAGCCGGATTGTTTAATTTTACCATAATCAGAAACTTTGGGTTAAAGGCCGGAGCAAAGCCGATGAAACTCTGCCACGTTTTCTCGGAATAGCCTTTCTTGTCCATACCCAAAGCGGCGTAAGATATCTGGGCGGTGCCGGTTTTGCCGGCCACGTAATACCCCGGAATTTGGGCGGCTTTGGTATAGGCCGACCCCACCACGCTCACCAGCATCGCTGTTATTTTTGAGCTGGTGCCGGGAGAAATGACGTCATCGTCCGTAACTTCCGGCTCTATCATTGTCTCTTCGCCATTCTTCACGATCTTTTCCACCAGATAGGGCTTAACCAATTTGCCGCCGTTGGCAATGGCGCAAAAAGCCCTGATGAGCTGCAGCGGCGTCATTTCAATCCCCTGGCCGAAAGAGGCGGTAGCGTAATTTATCTCTCTACCTTGCTTGAATTCTTTGTTCGGCGGGGAAATCTCCCACGGCAAATCAACGCCGGTTTTACTGAAAATGCCGAATTTTTCAACGTATTCCAAAAAGTTTTTGTTGCCGAGTTCCCTTTCAGCAAATACTGCCCCGGTATTGATTGATTTCTCCAAAACATTGGTCATAGTCAGTTCTCCCGGGTAAATTCTCTTTTCGTAATTGCAGACTTCATCCACCCCGACTTGGTAACAGCCCGGATCGAAATAGGTAGTCTGGGAAGTGATCTTGCCTTCATCGAGAGCCGCAGCCATAGTAATCGATTTAAACACCGAACCTGGTTCAAAGGCTTTTTGCGTGACGCCGTTCTGGAAAACCTCGAAATCTTTCTCTTTGGCATACCCGTTTAAATTAAAAGTCGGAAAATTGGCCAGAGCCAAAATTTTGCCCGAAGAAGGCTCAACGACGACAATCTGTCCTCCTTCGATATTGAGGTTCTCCCGGGCTTTTTTCAGGAGTTTTTCGGCCGCATACTGAATATTGTAATCAATCGTCAAAAATAAGTCGGCTCCCTGGTTTAAAGAAGGATCTCTCTCAGAAAAAAACAAATAACCCAGCGGACCCCACTCTCCCTGCAGAAAACCTTCTTCGCCCCGCAAGGCCTCGTCCCAGTACTCCTCAACCCCGTACTGTCCTTCGCCTTCCTTATTAACGAACCCCAACAAGTGGGCGGCAAAATCTTCGTACGGATAACTTCTCAATTTTTCTTCTCCCAAATGGACGCCGGCCAGATCCGCCTCCTGCACCGAAGCCACCTCTTGATCGCTCAGCTTATCTTTGACCAGAGCAAAAAGATTGTCCTGCTGCGTTTTTTCCAGGATGAAATCCTGGTCCAAGTTCAAAAGGCCGGCTAAAACCTGACTGGTATTTTCTTTTTCTTCAGCCGGAATCTCGTTGGGAGACAAATACAGAAAAGGGGAAGTTTTGTTGGTGGCGATGGGCAGGTCGTGGTTCTGGAAAAATATTTTTCCCCGGTCGCCCTGGTAATTTTTAAAGATTATCTGCTGGCCCTTGGCCAAGGCGGAATATAAATCGTGCTGGATTATTTGGAGAAAAATTAAGCGGCTGATGATAGCCGCTGCAAACAGGAAGACGAAAAGTATAACTAAGTTAATGCGATGATGCCTCATACGGTCATTCTCATTTGGCAACCACGGTGCTGGCCGGAATCCGCAGATAATGGACCTGGCCTACTTTTTCATAGTTTAAACTCAATAAAACGGTTTCCAGGTTGACCAGAGAGTTGACCTGGGAATAATTGATCTCCAGATTTTTCCCTTCTTGGGAAAACCGAGTCAGATTGTTTTCGTAGGTAGATAAGAGAAAACCGGCCTTGGTAATTTCGGTAACCTGAAAGATGTAAAAACCCACCAGGCCAGCGGTCAAAAGAAAGCCTGAAACCCAAAGCACCCTCAGGTTAAATCGAGGGAAACTTATGGAAATGAATTTCTGAGGCAAGGAATTGGTTAAAGCGTTGATGGTCATATTGTTTTTTGAGCCGCTCTCAGTTTGGCTGACCTGGCTCTCCGATTCATTTTAATTTCTTGAGGGGAAGGGCTGATTGGTTTTCTGGTTAAAATTTCCAATAAATTCTCTTGTTTTTTTTCCTCTAAAAATTTCTTAACGATTCTATCTTCCAACGAATGGAAAGAAATGATAACCAGCCTGCCCCTCCGCCGCAATACTTGCAAAGCTTGGGGAAGAACTTTTTCCAAATTGTTCAATTCGTCGTTCACGGCTATCCTTAAAGCTTGGAAGGTGCGAGTGGCGGGATGGATTTTTTGCCTGCCCCGCACTGATTTTTTAATTATTTCGACCAGCTGAAAAGTATCTATGATCGGTTTTGCTTTTCTAGCTGCCACAATATTTTCGGCAATTTCCCCGGCAAACCTTTCTTCGCCGTATTCCCGCAGAATCCTCTCCAGCTCGAGCTTAGACCAGTAATTGACTATTTTCTCGGCCGTCAATTGATTTTCCAAACCGTATCTCATATCCAGCGCTTCCTTTTTCTGAAACGAGAATCCCCGGCCGGAATCCGCCAAGTGCCAAGAAGACATACCCAGGTCGAGCAAAACGCCGTCTGCTTTGCCGAATTTTGTTTTTTTAACGATCTCTGCCAAGTTACTGAAGTTGTCGCAAGCCAGAACTAAATTATTTTTGAATTTAGCCGCCTTTAATATTTCCGAATCCCAGTCAATACCCAATATTTTACCTTGAGGTGCAATTCTTTCTAGAATGGCGGCGCTGTGTCCCCCTCCTCCAATCGTACCGTCAATGAAATTCTGGTTGGGCTGGGGATCTAAATACCGGAGAACTTCTTTTTGTAAAACCGGAATATGCATAAATTAAATTCCTAATTGCTGAGCAAAATCTTCAACGGTTTTCTCCATTTTTGCTTTATAATTCTGCCACTTCTCTTCATCCCAAAGCTCTATTCGATTGGAAAGACCGATAATGGCTACGTTTTTTTCCAACGAACCGTATTTTTTCAGATGTTCGGGAATTAAGACTCTGCCCAAATTATCTAATTCCACCTCGTTAGCACCAGATAATATTAGTCGAGCAAAAGTACGCGCATTTACTTGGCCATCGGGCAAACTTTCTAACTTACTAGCTTTTTTATTCCATTCCTCAATCGGATAAATGACAAGACAATTGTCTAAGCTTTGAGCAATAACCGCTTTTTTACCCAGACTTTTTCGAAATTTCGAAGGAATAGCTATCCTTCTTTTATGGTCAATGGTATGAATATATTCTCCAATAAACATGTTACTTATCCACAGATTAGGGTACTTATCCCCACAGTTATCCACAATTTACCTTTACACATTTAGAATAACCCACTCTTAATTTCTCGTCAACCATGCCAAAACACTAAAAAATAGCCCATTTTGGGCTATTTGTCCACACTTTATCCACAATTGACCTTTCTTTAGGTCAATTCTCCGATATGAACTCCTCTGAAGTCCTGCCGCTTCTTAACGCTCTTTTCTTCAAGTTCTTTGATGTTCTCCGGAGTAACCGTAGCTAATAATTCATCTTTTTCAAGGCTCCGTGGTGTTCGGTAGTAATTAATCACGCCCTGACGACCTTGCTGAGCAAAGAGATCAGCTACATATTCAATTACCCTGGCATTCTCGCCGATATACATAATATCAGACTTGGCGCAAACCCGGCCTTTGCCGTTGAACATCATGGTCAAGCCTTCGCCCTGCAGCCACTCTACTACTTGGACATCGGTTTGACTGTCACCAACATATATAACCTTTCTTTTCGGCACTTGAAATTGGCGGCACATCTCTTCCACTGTTTCCTTCTTTTGGGTTTGGCCAACCGGGTGAACGGTTCGCAGAAATTCTCCCACCGGCATATTGTAGACGTTCTCCCAGATGAAATCGGTAAATCGGTCGTAGTAAGCCTGGTGTTCGGGAATTACTTCGCCGGTTTTCTCGTCGTACTCAATAACCGGCATCTCGGCGACTTCCTTCATGAAGTCAAGAAGCATCACCGATTCTTTTTTGCTGATGGGAATCTCGTCAAACTTTTCCACCAAAGTGCAGCGTGCTTTGCCAAAGTCGAAACCGACTGAATCACAGAAAGCCCGGATGAAAAATTCGTACGAAGTTGATATCATCCAAACATTATATTTGCGGCTCAGATTTTTGACAACCTGATCAATATTAGGCACTACCAGCAGACTTGCCTTGGCAAAATCATACAGCCATCGAGAACTAGCTCCCATCGCTTTGTAAAACGGTAAAACAACTTTCAAAGTATGACCCGAAGAATAATTCTGGTCTTTGGCAATGCGGTGGAAGTCACCCCAGACGTCGTCAATGTTGCTGAGACGTTTGTAGAAAGCAATGCCGACTTCCTCGCCGAGACGACAACTTTTCGCCAAAGATACCGTATTTTCTTGGGCGTTATCATTTTTAGTCAGCGGACCCTCGTTATCCAAAAAAACCCAAATATTATCTTTCATTTTAAATAATTAATCGCCAAAAAAGTCAAGAGTTGATTTTCAATTTAAAATCTGGCGGATCGAGTTCTGCTTTGTCGCCTCTTTTGAGTTCCCCTGATAAAAGAGCCGAAGCCAAGACGTTTTCCACTTTGTCCTGGAGAACCCGCCTCATGGCTCTGGCGCCGAAGGTCGGATCGTAGCCCAGTTCGACGATTTTCTCTTTCAAGGGCAAGGTAATTTTGAACTCAATGCCTTTCTCCTGGAGATTTTTCTTTAAAGACTGCAGCATTAATTCGGCGATGTCTAAAAGATTTTCTTTGCTTAGGGGTTTAAAAACCACTACCGCGTCAAACCGGTTGATGAATTCCGGCCGGAAAGTACCCTGTTCGAAAATGTAATCCAGAAGTTTTTGCTTGACGCCCGACCATTCGGTTTTCTCTTTCAAGGCTTGAAGAATTATCTGGTAGCCGGCGTTGGAAGTCGCAATAATAATGGAGTTTTTAAAATCAACTTTCCTGCCTAAGCCGTCGGTTAAGAACCCTTCGTCCAGCACCTGCAAAAACAAATTCAAAATATTGGGATGGGCTTTCTCGATTTCATCCAGAAGTATCAAAGAAAATGGATTTTCTATAATTTGGGTTGTCAGCAACCCTTCTTCTCCGGGCGAACCGATGAGCCTGGGAATGTCTTTGACGTCCTGAAACTCCGACATATCGAGTCTGATGATGCGGGCTTCCGAACCGAAATAGATTTGAGTAAGAACCTTGGCCGTCTCGGTTTTGCCGACACCGGTCGGGCCTAAAAAGAGAAACGTACCCATGGGTCCCTTTCTGACCGTAACTTCCGCTCTCGCTCTCCTTAACGCCGTTGAAACTTCTTTGACGGCTTCCTCTTGGTTGATAATTCTTTGATGAATTAACTTTTCCAAGTTGAGCAAAACTTCTTTTTCTTTGACTTCCATCTCCCCGACCGGCACCTGAGTTTTCTCGGTGATGATTTTAGCGACGTGCTCGGGCAAGACCACTTTATCTTTGGTTGATTTT
The DNA here is from genome assembly GCA_964477885.1 of uncultured Candidatus Saccharibacteria bacterium. Classification (GTDB taxonomy): domain Bacteria; phylum Patescibacteriota; class Minisyncoccia; order Minisyncoccales; family MHMH01; genus CAYZHR01. The sequence goes on along the minus strand of CAYZHR010000016.1, from coordinate 2,436 downwards.
TTGACATAAATCATTACCTCGTCCAAAAGGTCTATGGCTTTCTTGGGAAAAGGCAAAGAAGGCAAGAAACGACGGCACATAGTGACAATCTCCCGCAAGGCCGGATAGCTGCAGAACAATTTGTATTTTTGCTCCAAAGACAGGACGAGATTTTCCAAAATCATCATTGTTTCTCTTTCTGAAACCTCTGACACCTCAACCTTTTCAAAAAGACTCAGAATGGAAGGGTTCTGTTCAAGGTTTTTGTGCAGCCCGGCGTAAGTGGTCACGGCCACTATCTGAAATTCGGGCAGATGCAAATAAGAAGAAATGATGCCGGAGATGTCAATTCTGCCCGGTCCCGGCTTGACCGAAATGAAATTGTGGAATTCATCAATCACCAAAACGACGTTGCCGGCAGAAATCGCTTCCTGAAAAATCTTATCTAAAATGGCTTCAATCGCCTCAATATCGGAAAGGCCGGCCAGCAATCCCGGCATATCCAACCCAAGCACTCTCTTGTAATTAACGTCGGGCAGACTCTCTCCCAGAACCGACTTTCTGACGAGCCCCTGCACGATTCCTTTTCGGCCCACGCCCGGCTCCCCCACTAAAAGAACGTTGTTGTACTCTCTGCGGCCCAAAATCCTCTCTGCTTGTTCGATTTCTTTTCCGTGGCCGATAATTTCCGGGAATTTTTGTCTTTTGGCGATTTCCGTCCAGTCGGTGGAATAGCGGTCTAAGGTCAAAGTGTAGCCAGCCGTCCATTCTTTGGCCAAAGTGCCTTTTTTCATTAAATTGTGGTATTGCCACCATTTTTTCCGTTCTGAAATCGTTTTTTCCAAAGATTCCAGCCACCACGTCAAGTTCTCAATATCCTCAACTCTCAAGTTGTTGCTGACCAGAATCTTTTTGAAGGCGGGCTCGCCTTGAAATAAAGCCACCAACAAATCCCCTAACCCTATCTTTTCCTTTTTCTTTTTCTGAGCCACATTTTTGGCGGCCAAAATTATCTCCGGCTGAAAATCGATTTTTATCTTTTTAATTTCTTGGAAGTCCAGAAGAACCCGGGAAAAAACGAAGTTCAGTTTCACCTCCTCCAACTTTCCTCGCCGGACGGCTCTAGCCGCTTCAAAATCCAAAAACTCGGCCAAATTGTCGCTGGCCGATAAAGGAGGATTTTTCAGTTTCTGATTGAAAAAAGCAATTTTAAAACGGAGACCGACGGCCAAGGTCAAAGAAATCATCGTCAGCCCCAATAAAAACGAATTGGATTTTTCCGGAAAAGATTCAGTTAAAAAGCCGTAAAAAAACAAAAGAGAAACAATAACGAATAAGGCGAAAAACAACTTCTGCAGAGGACGGAGCAGAACAAAAACCGGATTTCCTAGCCATTTGACGACCTGATAAATCCTGGCTTTTTTCAAATCAAAGTAAAATTTTGAATCCATAATAAAAGCCGAAGATTAAAAGCAAAGGCAAAAAGAACCAGACCAAAAAGACGACCAAGCCGGCCAAAACAACCAAAACCTCCGTCAAAATGCCGAAAACTATAAAAAAGCTTCTCATCAACCCTCCCATCAACCGGGAAAGCATATTGAAGGTAAAAACTTCAAAATACTTCTTCAGGCTGAATCCTTTGCCGTAAGAATATTCATATCTTCGCCAATGGGAAAAAAAGGTGCGCAGAAGCAAAGGCACTGACCAGTAGTTTAGGTTGAACTTAAGGCAGTTTCCCCAGGCTTGCAAAATGTTCTTGGGAGAGTCAACAAACTGCCATACCAGATATTGAATGAAAATATTCTGCATGGTGGGCAGCACAGGACTCGGAGAGTTGCCCGAAGGCCATAAGGGAAATAGGTTCTCGCCGCATCCTGTCATAATAAAAATTTATATATATTTTCAATATATCAAATTTTTATGTGGGCAGCACAGGACTCGGACCTGTAACCCCATGCGTGTGATGCATGTACTCTGCCATTGAGCTAGCTGCCCGTTTTTAAATCTTACCATATCTCCTCTTGAAAATAAATCCGCCCCCCACCAAAAACATGGTGTGGGGGGCGGATTTAAACATCAATAACTTCCTGCAGGAATCTCTGCAAAGGTCTCTTTGATACTAAAGAATCTTTTCTTTAGCCTTTTAGTTTTTTATGCAAATCCCGCAAAATCTCAGTGGCTATTTCCTTGCCGCCCAAACCGAAAGCAAGTCCAGCGGCAATCACCAGCACGGCAATAAAGCCGGTAAAGATGGTCTGGATTAAAGACGGAGCAACTTTCAACTGAATCAAAATGGCCAAAATGGCAAAAATCCAAATTGACCATCTGATGATTGCTCCGACCACCTGTCCATACCCTACTTTAATCGACTCAATCGCTGCCCTGACTACTTTTTCCAGGATATCGGCCAAGATAACCGCTACCACAAATATGAAAGAAGCCACCACTACATTGGGC
>CAYZHR010000015.1:0-9864 GCA_964477885.1 uncultured Candidatus Saccharibacteria bacterium | reverse complement strand
CTGCCTTTCATATTTTTGAAGTACTAGGGTGTATCATATCATATGAACCAGCACAGGGGCTTGACAAATTTCAGAAACTTTGCTACAATAGTGGCAGGAAAAATAAAAAAGGAGGAACTGAAAAGTGAAAAAGGGAATATTGCTTGTTTCGGTAGTTTTGCTGGTTGGCATTCTTTTATTGGTGGGTTGCGGCGCACCCGAGCCTGCAGGAGTTTCCCGGGCAGAGCACGAGGTCTTTAAGGCCGAAGTTACAGGAAGACTGGACACGACTGAAACCGAGATCGCCGGCATTCGTGAGGCTGTCAAAGACTTACCCGTTATCAGGCAAGATGTCTCAGCGATTAAAGGGTTGCTGGAAGGATCGAAAGGGCAGAGCGACGAGCTTGTTGACCTGAAAATTAGGATGGCTGTCAATGATGTTAAGGTGGAGGAAAGGGAAAAAGATATCAATGAGCTTCGGCAGGATGTAAAGGATATCCCTCGCTATCAGCCCCAACCTCAGCCACGCCGTCAACCATCTCACGAGTTCCCTTATTCAATCTATGTTGAGAAGACGGGCAGTCTCTGGGTTGACGAGACCGGATACTACGAGTTGAGGATATCTCCAGACGTGGAAATATCCATCGGCGGACGGAAGATTATTAGTCACGAGATTGTCCGTTTGACTCGTGGCAATCATACAGTTCGGTCGCCTGAACCGGTTAGTATCTCCTACCGACTCGTCTATTACTAACTTGAACACTCGAACCAGAAAGGCTGGCAAACCGCGGTTTGCCAGCCTATTAATTTGATTTTTAAATTGGAAAAAGATAAAATTATGACGTGAACGCGGACGTAGCCGAATTGGTATAGGCGCCGGGCTTAGGACCCGGTGGGGAAACCCGTGTGGGTTCGACTCCCACCGTCCGCACCAATTAAAAATGAAGGAGGTTTCGCCTCCTTCATTTTTATTCTTCTTGTTTGGCGACTATTTTCTTTTTTTTGACTTTGCGAATCTTGGGTATTCTTAGGGTCAGAACGCCGTTTTTTACCGCGGCTTCGGCCCTGGAGCCGTCAACTTCTTCGGGCAGAATGACCTGCCTCGAAAATTCTCCCCAGTAGCATTCCTGGTAGAAATAATTCTTTCCTTCTCCTTCGGCCGTCTTTTGCCGCGTGCCCCGAATGGTCACCAGTTCATCCTCAACCGAAATGTCCAAGTCCTCGGCCTTGATGCCGGCAATGGTTGACTGGATGACGAAATCGCCGTCGGTCTCGTAAACGTCAATCGTCAGCTGCCCGCCGGTTTTGGTTTCGGCCGGAGGAGTAATTTTCTTTGACTCTTCTTTTATTTCCGATTTTACTTCCGGCTTCTCGACTTTCTTTTTTTCCTTCGGCTTTTTTTCCTTCGGCTTTTTTTCCTCTTTTTTCTCTCCGGTTTTTACTCCGGTTAGTTTGTCGAAAAAACCCATAGTGCTATTTCGAGGGGAAGTCGTCCCGCCTTAGCGGGACTCCTTAAAAACCCTCGGTTTTTAATATTTTCCTACACGGGAGAACCGCAGGGTTCTCCCGACCCCTCTCCGATGCGGGGTCGTTACGGTAGGCATACGCTTTTTAATTTTTTGACCTTTTTAAAACCCAAAGAAACGAAAACAGCTAAACCAATGAGAATGATGACGGGAATAATAAAGCGCCAGCCATCCTCAATCTTTATTATAGAGAAATCATAAAGTCCGTGCAAGACAATAGCTATCGTCAAACCAGCCCCGACCAATTTTATTTTATGTTTTGGTTCGTAAAAAGACAAAGCCATAAAGTAGCCGATCGTGCCCGAGCAGAGAGCGTGCAAAAAAGTCGCCCCCAGGAACCGGAAAGAGCTGACTACGGCGGTTTCTAAAAACTGAAAAGGATTGCTCAAAGGGAATAAAATCAAAAGATTCTCCAGGGCGGCAAAACCTAAAGCGGCAATTATCATGTAGAGGATGACGTCGGTCGGTTCGTCAAATGCCGAGCTTCGCAAAACTCGGCTCTTGACGACCAGAAATTTGAAAACTTCTTCTATTAGAGCGATTCCCAAAAAAATGTAAATGACTTGGATTAAAAGAGATGGCAGGGGCAATGATTTTATTCCTTCAGCAAATCCTATTTCCAATAAAACGACCGGCAGGGCCGCCAGCATGCCGTAAAAGAAAATCTTCAGAATCATGGAGTTTGATTCGGGGTGTTTGTCTTTCCTCAAAAAAAACAAAAGCCAGATGAAGCTTGGCGCTAAACCGAAAAATAAGTAGAGAGGGTAATTCATAAATCATCGAATAGCGAATCCGTTACTAATTTACGAATTCGTATATTCGAAATAAATTCGTTATTCGTTGATTTTTGGCCATTTTTCGACTATTAATAATTTTTTATCCTTAATCGGCAGTTTCTGGTAGATTTCTTCGGTGACGAAAGGAATGAAAGGATGCAGAAGTTTCAGGGAAGTCAGCAAGACATGAAGCAGGATTTGTTTGGTTTCTTTATTGTTCTGCTTTTTGCTTTCTTCAATGTATTTGTCGCAGAAGTCGTGCCAGAAAAAATCGTATAAAGTATGGGCTGCTTTGCCGAACTGATAATCTTCCAAATCCTTATTGACTGACTTTATTGTTTTATCTAAAGCTTTGAGAATCTTCTTATCTGCCAAAGTTAATTTTTTGAGGTGCGACCTCCTCGAGGAGGTCGCACCTCCTTGCATCAAAACAAAACTGCTGGCATTCCAAAGTTTATTACAGAACTTGCGTCCCATCACTATATTGTCTTCGGTGAACTTGAGGTCCTGTCCGCCCATCAGCTGATAGGCGATGCCGAAGCGGGTGGCATCGGCTCCGTACTTTTCGATCAGATTGATGGGGTCGATACCCGTGCCCAAAGATTTCGACATTCTCTGCCCTTCTTTGGTCAAAACGGTCGGATGGATTAAAACCGTGTGGAAAGGAGCCTTGTTTTCAAGCTCCAGGCCGGAAAAAACCATTCGGGTCACCCACAGGTTGATAATGTCTCGGGCGGTCGAGAGAACGTCGGTCGGGTAAAAAGTTTTTAAATCTTCTGTTTTATTGGGCCAGCCCAAAGTAGCCAAAGGCCAGAGAGCCGAAGAGAACCAAGTATCCAAAACGTCGTCTTCTCCTTTTAGGGGAATTTTATGTCCCCACCAAAGCTGTCTTGAAATGCACCAGTCCCTGATATTGTTCAGCCAATCAAAATAGATTTTCTCCCAGCGCTTGGGCACGAACTTCACCTTACCGGATTTGACGGCTTTGATAGCCGATTTGGCGAGTCCCTCCATTTTTAAAAACCACTGCTGGGATGGAATCAATTCAATCGTGGTTGAACAGCGGTAACATTTGGGAACTTGGTGAGAGTATTCTTCAACTTTTTCCAAAAGTCCTAATTTTTCCAAATCTTCCACCACTTTCTTTCTGGCTTCCAAAACTTTCAAGCCCTGATAGGGCAGGGGAGCTTTTTCGGTCAGTTTGCCTTTTTCATCTATCACTTTGATTGAACCCAATTGATGACGCAGTCCGATTTCTGCGTCCGTCAAATCGTGGGCCGGGGTGACTTTAACGGCTCCGGTACCAAACTTGGGGTCGACCAATTTGTCGGCCACAATCGGGATTTCTCTTTCGGTCAGAGGCAGTATGACTTTCTGGCCGAACAGTTTTTTATATCTTTTGTCGCTGGGGTTGACGGCGACAGCGGTATCGCCGAGCATGGTTTCGGGTCTGGTGGTAGCGACGGTGATATAACCTTTGTTTTTTAAAGGATAGCGGATGTACCAAAGGTGGCTTTTTTCTTCTTTGTATTCTAGTTCCAGGTCTGACAAGCTCGTGGCGCATCTTGAACACCAATTAACCACTCTTTCTCCTTTGTATATCCAACCTTTTTTATAATAATGCAGAAAAGCAGTTTCCACGGCTTTGGCGTACTCTTTGTCCATAGTGAACTTGGTTCTTGACCAGTCGCAAGAGACGCCCATTCTTTTGAATTGCTCTAGGATGATGTTGCCGTATTTTTCTTTCCACTGCCAGACTTCTTTAATGAACTTCTCCCGGCCCAGATCGAATCTGCTTTTGCCTTCTTTCTTCAGCTTCTTTTCCACCACGTTCTGGGTGGCGATGCCGGCATGGTCGGTACCCGGCAGCCACAAAGTTCTGAATCCCTGCATTCTTTTCTGTCTTATCAAAACATCCTGGATGACGGCGTTGAGAGCGTGGCCCATGTGCAGCTCTCCGGTTACGTTGGGCGGCGGGATAACAATTGAGTAAGACTTTTTCCTTTCACCGGGCAGTTTGTCAGGATTAAAAAATCCGCTTTTCTCCCAGAGCTGGTAGATTTTATTTTCCACTTCTGCAGGAGTGTAGGTTTTCGGAAGCTCCATACAATAATTATTCTACCTTTTAACTTGTTTTTTTTCAAATTTCATGTTAAGATTTATAATGTTTAGCCATCCCATATCGGAGAGGGGTCGGGAGAACCCTGCGGTTCTCCCGTGTAGGAAAATAATTAAAAGTCAAGCTTCCGTTTATGGAAGCGCAGACCGAAATGAAGCTTTAGCTTCATTGAGCACCGAGGGTAGTCAAAGAGATAAATCTCTTTTCCACCTTCACTGCGTTCGGTTTTTAAGGAGCGGTGTTAGACGAGCCAAAGCGAGTCGTGCCGCGACCTCCCCTCGAAATAGCAATGGTCCCATCGTCTAATGGTTAGGACATCAGCTTTTCAAGCTGACGATCGGAGTTCGACTCTCCGTGGGACCGCCAACAAATTTCATTTTTATTCTAAGTGGATGCGAGATTGGAAGTCTTTGAGTTTTTCTTGGAGAGCGGGATAATTTTTCAATCTGGGGTCTTCTTCCAAGACTTTTTTGGCCGCCTCCCTTGTTTTTTCAATCAGGGACATATCTTTTAAAGAAGCCATGGCCAAATCAGGCAGGCCCCACTGTCTTTGCCCCGAGAAATCGCCCGGACCCCTGATGGCCAAATCTTTCTCGGCCAATTCAAACCCGTTCTCGCACGTGATGAGCGCCTTCAACCGTTGATGGGTTTTTCTGGCCGGAGAATCGGTGAATAAAAAGCAGTAAGATTGATATTTCGACCGGCCGACTCTGCCTCTGAACTGATGAAGTTGGGCCAGGCCGAACCTTTCCGCTCCCTCTATCATCATCACGGTGGCATTGGGTATATCCACGCCGACCTCAACCACCGACGTTGAAACCAAAATGTCTATTTTTTTGTTCTGAAAATCCTTCATTATTCTTTCTTTCTCTTTCATGGCCAGCTTGCCGTGCAGCATGCCGACATGCAAATCGGGAAAAACCTTTTTGGATAATTTTTCGTATTCTTCTTTAACTGCTTTAGCTTCAGCCCAGTTTAGAGGTGCGACCTCCGACCGGAGGTCGCACCTCTCTTTGGTGCCGGGTTCTATCCTCGGGCAGATGACAAAAACCTGTCTGCCTTTTTTAACTTCCTTCCTAATAAAGCTATAAGATTTATTTCTTTCGGCTGGCGGAATCACTGAAGTTTTTACTTTCTTTCTGCCTCTGGGGAGTTCTTCAATCAAGGAAAGATCCAGGTCGCCGTAGATGGTCAAAGCGAGGGTGCGGGGGATAGGGGTCGCGGTCATTGACAGCAAATGAGGTATGGTCTCTTGCTGGGTGAGCTTGGCTCTCTGTTCCACCCCGAAGCGGTGCTGTTCGTCCAGAATGACGAGCGCCAGGTTGCCGAATTTGACCTTGTCTTGGATGAGGGCGTGAGTGCCGATTAGAAGGTCGATTTTTTGGTTTCTGGCTTTTTCCAAAAGTTTGTTTCTGGAAATCTCGATCGTGTCGTTCTTCAGCTTTTTTGAAACGAACTTGTCTTCCTTGCCGGTAAGTAATCCGACGTCCAGCTTAAATCCTTCCAAAAGCTTGCTCATTGTTTTAAAGTGCTGTTTGGCCAGGATTTCGGTCGGCGCCATGAAAACGGCCTGATGACCCGCCCTGATAGAGTTTAAAGCGGCCATGGCCGCCACCACGGTTTTGCCGGAACCGACATCTCCTTCCAGCAACCTGTTCATTGGCCTTGATTTTTCCAAGTCTTTTAAGATTTGCCAAGAAGCTTTTCTTTGGGCATCGGTCAGTTTGAAAGGCAGGGATTTGACGAATTTCTGCATCAATTGCAGATTCAGAGGAACGGAGAAAGCGTTTCTTGCCGCCAACTTGTTCCTTTCCGTTAAAACCCATAAGGATAAAGAAAAAAGCTCTTCAAACGAAAACCTGGCTTGCGCTTTTTGGGCCAGGCCCAAAGAATCGGGAAAATGAATTTGCCACAGAGCCTTTTTTAAAGGCAGAAGTCCGTGCTCTTGGAGAATCTTTTCCGGCAGAGGGTCTTCGATTTTATTTCCAAATTCCACTAAAAGGGGTTTGATGATATAGCGCAGCCAGCGGGAAGAAAGACCGCTCGTTTCCGGATAAATCGGCACAATCCTGCCGACATGAGTCAAATCAGAACCCGGCCCCATCTTCTCGTAAGTCGGATTAGCCAAATACACGCCGTCACTCCCCAAGACCACTTTGCCGGCCAGACAGACGTTTTCGTTTTTCTTCAAAACATTGGTCAAATAGGGCTGTCGAAACCAAGTTACCTTGATGGCGCCCGAAGCGTCTCCCACGACCGCCTGGGTCAGAAACATTTTTCTTTTCCAGGTTCTAATGTTTTCAATCGATAAAATCTTTCCCTGCACGCAGCAACTGTCTCCCATTTTGGCTTGGGCAATGGGCAGAATATTTGAAAAATCCTCATAGCGATGAGGAAAATGAAAGAGGACGTCTTTAACCTGCTTGATGCCCAGTCTTTTTAGTTTTTTTTGATAGACCGGGCCAACGCCTTGAAGTTCGGTGATGGGAGTTGAAAGATTCATCGTGTGCGCTCGAGAGGATTCGAAAAGTTGCCCGAAGGCCACGAAGGGAAGAGGTCCTCACCACCTCAAGCCCATCAGATAAATTTTGTAATCTCTTAAGAGATACAAAAATTTATGTGCGCTCGAGAGGATTCGAACCTCTATCTGGGGCTCCGCAAGCCCCCGCTCTATCCATTGAACTACGAGCGCTAAATACTTCTTAAATGTATCATAAAATTGAGATAAAATCAACCCCGTTAGAAGCCCTACGGCAGAAAAAATTGATTAAATTTTTTCTGCTTTAGATAATCAGAATTTATTAAACTTCCGGCCACATATTTTGTTAATGGCACAGTTAGAAGTAAACGCGCTTCTAACGGGGTCAAGTTGACTTTAAGGGTTTTTTGGGATAAAGTAAGAATACTTGGAGGAGTGCGGCGAATGGTAAGCCAGCAGTTTGCTAAACTGTAACCGTCTAAAAAGCGGTTTGTGGGTTCGACTCCCACCTCCTCCGCATAAATTTTTCGTTTTGCTCAAAATTTGAGTAGTTAGTAATTTGTAATTAGTATTTAGGGCAAGGAAATAATAATTATATTTTAGTGAAAAATTTATCCCTAACTACTAATTACTCACACTCACACTAAACACTTTTTATATGTTTGATTTCGAAAAATTAGATGTTTACCAAAAAGCAAAAGTATTTAATAAAGAAATTCTGCAATTTCTGAGAGATGGTAAGGCAATAGATTCATATTTACGAGACCAACTGAAAAGAGCTTCAATAAGTATCGTTATAAATATCGCCGAGGGAAGCGGTAAATTTTCGAAAGCAGACAAAAGAAATTTTTATACAACTTCGAGGGGCTCAGTTTATGAATGCATCTCTTTGTTGGAAATTATTTCAGAAGAAGGATTTGTAGACCAGATAAAATTTAACGAATTTTATAAAAAATACGAAGAACTATCCAAAATGTTGCTCGGTCTTATAAATAGCCAGAGATAACCCGCGTGTGATATATTTGTATATATTTGGATGTAATTACATAATAGACATACGACAAAAATCTTTCATAAATAATAATTAAAAGGATATAAAACTATGGACAACCAAGCTTTTTCAAAAATTTGGATTGTGGTTATTCTGGTTGTCCTTATCGCCGGAGGACTTTTCGCCTGGCAGCATTGGTGGATGCCGAAAGAGGAGATCGCTGAAATCGGCCCTGATGCCGTCTGGTCAATATGGTCAAACACAGAGGCAATTTCTGAACTTCAAAAATGTCCTGCAGACTTAGAAACCTTTAAACATGCAAGTGCTTGTGTGGTCTCAATTATGGAGAAATATGGAGCAAGTGAAAAAGCTATCGAATTTTTTGAAATGACGCACTATTGGTTTATGACAGATTTTCAAGAAATGGGAAAAGTGGATTTAGTGCAAATTTCAACTCCCTGGAGAGCTAACTCTAATGATCAATGGGCACTTGTTAACGGTTCACCGGAGATTGTTTATGTAGAAGATGAAGCGTCTAATTCAATTAACTACGACTATTTTGTTAATACTTTTCCACGATATTCATTGTCGAGCACCGGCGGATTTATGAAACAAGATGGGCAATCGTTTCTATTCCAATTTCCTATTATAGACGAAAGGGGTTGCCGTGTTTGTTATTCCGGTTATATGGCAGTAGTTTCCTTTAACTTCCAAGACGGCAACTATGTGGCCCCCGAAATATTAAATTTCTGCACAGAAGAAATTTTTAAAGCAGGTATTAAAGATGAACGCTTCTTAACATGTGATCAAGTGCGTGAAACTGATAATTACTTTGGTATTATTGGGACTTCACGCCCCCAGGGAGAGTCACAAATTAAAGAAGAAGGGTTGAAAATCTTGTCTAGCCACAACACATATACTGACTATTTAGGTTATTTTCATGTTGCCGGAGAGGTTCAGAACGTGGAATCTAAAAATGTAAAAGGCGGCACGGTTAAGGTTACTTTTATTGACAATGAGGGGAATGCGGTATTAACAGGTTCCGGGTGGACAATGATTGATATAGTAAACCCGGGAGAGAAATCACCATTTGACATTGTCTTCAGTAAAAAACCTTCTTTTGCCACTTATATGTTGCAAGTAACAGAGTGGGAGCCGACAGAAGAAATATCCTATACCGATATAAAAGTAGAAAACCAGTTTTTGCAAAAATACAGCGAGGAAAGCGACTGGTATGAATTAAAAGGTAATGTAAAAAATATTGGCAATAAAGATATGGCTAACGCTTATATCGTTGTTACTTTCTATGATAATTTTGGTAAGGTGATTGATGCGCCGTTCATATTTTCCGAAAACGACTCTTTGAAAATAGGAGAAAGTTCGCCTTTTTCAGTGGGCGTCCGGCCCGAAACTTACAATAAAATGAAAAATTACGTAATTTATACGGAAGGATATTTAGAGAAATAATATTTAATAAAAAACAAAAAGAAATATAATATATTAAAGTTGAGCTGGGGCGAATAGTTTAACTGGTTCTACGGCCGGAAAGTTATTGAAGTACCAGGTTCTAACTATGTCCCACCTCCTCCGCGTTTTTATGAATATTAGTTTTTATTTTCAAAAAACTAATAAAAACCGGGAAAATAAACTAAGAAATTATTTAACGGAAAAGAAGTTAAAACGTTTAACTCGTTTGCTACGGCACGGCAGCTTACCATTGGCCGATTTGAGAGTTCACGCTGAATATTTCCAAAAACACAACGCTTTTTTAGTAAAACTTAGCCTGAAGTTTGCCAAATATGCCTTGGTGGCGGAAGAGAGAAGCCACGATATATTGAAAGGACTGGATTTGGCCTTGGACAGATTGATTGATCAATTGCGGAAAGTTGAGAGCATCAAACACGATAAATAATTTGGGGAAGCGTGGCAGAGCGGACGAATGCACCGGTTTTGAAAACCGGAAGGCCTGAAAGGGTCTCGGAGGTTCGAATCCT
>CAYZHR010000014.1:5566-10008 GCA_964477885.1 uncultured Candidatus Saccharibacteria bacterium | reverse complement strand
AAGCAATTTTCTTCTTTCGTTCCCGATTCTTTTCTCAGTTTTGCCTTAACCGAAATCTCCTTGACCTTGTCTTTTACCCGGTCGGAAAACTCCGTTTCATCTATCATTTTTGTAAGTTGGTCAATAAAATTAGCCATACTCTTAGATTTCCTTTACGCGGGGTTTTTCCCAGACGGTTTTACCCAGCCACTTTTCAACAAATCTTAATAATCTCCCTTTCTCAAAAATCTTTTGGAGTCCCTTCTTTTTCTCGTCGCTATATTGTTCGGTAACATTCTTTGAAAACTCTAAAAGTTGGTTGTGATATTCCTTTCTTTCTTCTGGCGGAATTCTCTCAAGATTCTGAGCCATTTTTTCAGCTTTAAGCTCTTTTTTTATAGCCTTATCAACTTGAATTCTTCCGGAAATTTCCCGCCCGGTTTCTACTAAGACCGCTGCGGGAGATAAGCCAATGGCGGCCAAATCCTTACTGCCCTCAATGGCCAGCTTTTTACCTCCCCTGAATGCGGGAGCAGCTAATTTATCTAAACCAGCCACGTAAGCTAAGCCTTCAACTAATTTACTCAATCTCCTCATGCCGACTCTTTTTGCTTCCTGCAGTGCAGAAATTTTTACCTCTCTTTCTTCTTGTTGATTTTTGGTTTCTTTGACTGCTTTTTGAGCCCCGACTTCCAGTTTTTCTTCCTCGGTCATTTCTCTAGCCGGCTTGCCTTCAAGTGTCTCCCGTAATCTTTCTTTCAGAAAATCAATCATCGGCGTTTCTTTTCTGCCCAGCTTAAAGAAGGTCTTAAATTCTCCCACCGATTTGCTATTTTCATCTAAAAGTTCGGCTTTACCATGAAATAAGCCTTTGAGTTTTATAGAATAACCCAATTCGCTACGATAAAACTCCCGCGTTATTACGTTTTTCTCGGCCAAAGAGAGGTTTTTGCCGCCGGCTTCTCTAAGTTTTTCGTCTAACCTCTTTTGCGCTTCTGCAAAAGATTCCGCCGGTTTTTCAATCCCAGCTTCCTTTAAAATCTCCTCTAACTTCATCCCTTCTTTGGGAACTTCGGCTGTTTCCACCGCTTTCTTATCTTTGGCTAATTCTTGTTCGGCTTGTTTAATCCTTTCTTTTCCCCTCGTACCGCCCAATTTAGTGAAAGTTTCGTACCAGTCTTTCTCCTTAATGGTCTTTTTGGCTTGCTTCCAGTCCCACTTCTCCATAAACTCTCTTGCTTTTTCCGTGCCTGGTGTTATGCCGGCTTTTTTCAAGATATTATCAACAGTCTCATACTCGTAACCTGGTTTACCCTCTAAGCGTTTCTGGTGAATTTTATAGGCCTCTTCCCGAGTCTTTGTTTCTTCTTTTTCCGGACTTTCTTTTGATTTTTGTTTTTCCAAATCTTCCGGCGACCGAATATGGCCCCTTTCTTCTTTGGGAGCCCATAATTCGCCCTTCTTTCCAAATTGGTCGTATTTTTCAGGCATAATTTAATGGATTTATAATTAAATCCTCTTGGTTTAATTTAAGACATCCCATTAAATAAGTCAAGTATCAAGCCTAAAAGCTCTTCTGCAACCTTTGGTAAAGCTCCTCTTTCACTTTGGCACGGTCGCGGCCGTATTTGGTGCGGGAGACATCATTTTCGATATGTCGTATCTGTTCGTCTCCGGATGTCCTCAATAAAAATAAATTTTTGCTTTGGGAATATCTCATAAATAATCCGGTAAACGCCTCCTCGCCGGCGCCAGACATTGTCTTCGCCCTTTAATTTTTCTATATCGCCCTGATAAGGATTTTCAGATAAAGATTCTAAAATAATAAAAAGACGCTGAACGTCTTTTTTGGGGATTCTCTTGACTTGCCTTAAAACCCGCTTGGCAATTTTAACCTCCCAACTCATGCTGAAACTGTTTAAGGGTTAAATATTTTCCTTTTCGTAATTCTTCTCGAGCTTCTTTTATTGCCCTTTTTTCTGATAAATTCAATTTTGTTTCTCTCATGCGCAAAAGCTCCTCGTATTTCCTGCGAGGAATTAGAACCAACTCTTTCTCTTTAACTAATTCTTTTGGAATAGTGATAACTGCTCCCATATTTATTCTATTTTAGCTGAATTAAAATTTAATGTCAAATTCAAAAACTCTTCTGCAACCGTTGATTAAGTTCTTCTTCCACTTTGGCGCGGTCGCGGCCGTATTTGACACGGGAATACTCTTTAATTAAACCAGCTACTTTTTCGTTGCCCTTGGTTGGCGGATAAGTCACGATATTGAACGGCTTTGAGGTTTCTCCTTTAATTAAAAGCCGCAAAGCGGCGTTGTAATTGTCCAAATTCACCAAGTCCTCTTCGTCAAACACCGGCTCAAACTCGGTGAGCAAATACTTGGCGTCTTCCGGCCCGACTCGAAAAGCCAACATCGAACCCACATTGCCAAAAATGGCTTTTCTGGTTTCTTCATCTAACTGGCCGATGAACTGATGGCCGAAAATCATATTCAAGCGATATTTCCTGGCCTCGGCCAAAGCCGCCGTAATGGTTTGAGTGGTCACGTTATGAAATTCATCGATATAAAGATAGAAATCTTTTCTTTTTTCTTCCGGCAAGTCAGCCCGGGAAAAAGAAGCAATCAAAATCTTGCCGACAATAATCATTCCCAAGAGGTAACTATTCATATCGCCCAACCTGCCCTTGGAAAGATTAATGATTAAAATCTTGCCTTTATCCATAATCTCTCGCAGGTTAAAGGCGGATTCTTGTTGAGAAATAATCGGCCTGACTAAATCATTGGCGATAAAGATGTTCATTTTACTGGTGATGTAAGGAACCATATTGGCCAAGGCTGCCTCACCGCCGGCTTTTTCCGCTTCCTGCTCCCAGAAGTTTTTCACCACAATGTTTTTGCATTTTGAAAGTTTGTATTTCCTGAATTCAGCATCGGCCAAAACTTTGGGAATTTCAATTAGGGTACTGCCCGAGGCCGGGTCTTCCATCACCAATAAAAGCGCATTTCTCATATACTGCTCAAAAATCGGGCCGCCAAATCCCAAGGCTTTTAAATTGTAAAGTTTTTCAAAAATCTCAATCATTTCATTGACCACAAAGGTTTTGGCTTCGGGAAACTTGGGGTCATATTCCAGCATATTTAAGCCCAAAGGTCGCTCAATATCGCCCGGATTAAAATAAATAACGTCTTCGGCCCGGGAAGCTGGAATTAAACTAAGCACCCTTTCGGCTAAATCGCCGTGGGGATCAATTAAACAAACTCCTTTGCCCCCGGCTATGTCTTGTTTGACCATTTCCAGCAAAAGAACTGACTTGCCGGTACCGGTTTGCCCGACAATGTAAAAGTGGCGGCGACGGTCATCGTCCAAAATTCTAACTTCTCTTTCTTCTCCTCGAAAGATGTTTTTTCCAATCACTAGCCCCTCTTCCGGCAAATTATCGGGCGAAGGCGCTTGCTTGGCTTTGAGCCATTTAATGTGCGGGGTAAGAAGCTGAGGGGAAGGCAAATGGAATATGCCGGCCAACTCTCCGGAGGAAAGAGTCATGGTTTCTTCGCTATTGAAAATCCGGAACGAAAATCGATAAAAAAGCTGCTTGAGAGGATTGCCGGAAAGTTTTCTAAATTTAATCTGATTTAAAAGAATGGTGTTAAACTGGTCGAAAGCGGCCTGGAGCTCTCCCAGGATTTGTTCGGCCCTGTCTTGGGTCGGGGCTGATGCTAAAATCCGCAGATTGGCGTCAAACAAAGGTTGAGAGATTTTTTCCGAAATACCTTTGATTATCTCTTGCTGAGCAGGAGTAATCTGGGGAAGCAGCGGCGATGGCTCGCCTGCTTTCGGCGGCGTCTGGGGATAAGGAATGGTTCTAGTTCCTTTCAAAAATTCCCAGAGATCGACTCCCACGATTGATTCCAGCTTTGCCCCTCGCTGCAGAGAATCAAGCAGTTTTTGGCCTCTTTTTTTCATCTTCTGCCGGCTCGGCCTAATAAGAATCTGAATCGCCGCTCCCTCATTTTCCTTAGCCAGTTTGGTAAAAACACTGGTCATGGCCGATAAAGGATCGGTGCCAAATTCCCGGGATGATTTAAGCGGTAAAATGGCTGGTTTGGCCAATCTAACCCGCGCTCCCGTTGAAAAACCGGTCGGATTGAAAATATTGTAATCGGGTACCGGCTGTACCTGGGCTTTAGGCCAAAATCCCAAAATGGTCTTTTCAATCATGGCCGCTAATTTACGAGGACAGGCCACATAAAAATAAATTTCTTCACCGATGCGATGAACGGCAATCTCAAAAACAAAAGCCGGGTTGCCCAAGAAAATCCTCTTCAAAAAATTGGGTTCTTTAATCCCGGCCAGAGATGAATAAAATTGTTCGGCTGTTTTTAAATATTCTTCCAGAGAAACTTTTTCCTCTTTCTCTTTGCCGATTCTTTGGGGGAGAGTCACCAAAAAAAGC
>CAYZHR010000014.1:0-5466 GCA_964477885.1 uncultured Candidatus Saccharibacteria bacterium | reverse complement strand
CGAGCTGGCGCGCGACGGAAATAGCCTCGTTTAAACTTTTCTCAAAAACCAGAGAAACCAAAGCTCCCACCTGCTGGCTGGGCGGAAACTTTTTGATTTCATCAGCTTCATCGCGCGTTGCCAAAGGAGCGGCGGTTGAGGGCATTCTTTGCATCTCTTTTAAATATTCTTTAATCTCTTGTTTTACCACCTTTTCTTTCTCTTCCGGCACTTGTTCCTTTTCTAACCCTCCCTCGACTTTTTCCACCCTTTCTTTCAGGGCTTCGATCTCTGGTTGTGGCGGCCTTTCCGGCCCCAAATTTTTCTCAGGTATCGCCATATTGATTTATTCTATCATATTTAACTTTATTCTTTAATTATACTCCAAAAACAAAAAAATCCTATCTCAAAATAGGGAAATGGTTCAATTAGAGTCGGAACCATAACTTTTTGCACCTTTCTAGTAATCTAAGGGCGTATGAAAACGGTGAAAAACGGTGGAGCCCAGTTGCTTAGCCAGGCTAAGCAACTGGGGATGCTGTTTAACTCTTTCTTTGAGATTATTCGCTTTGCCGATGTAAAGGAGCTTAGCTCCTATTCTTTACTCTTTTCGTATTTTTCTATGAATTCATCTTTTGTTATCCACCGGCCTCCAATTTCGGGCATTTCGCCGGTCAATAAATAACTTTTAAATAGTTTGGGCGAAGCTTTAATGCCAGCCCTTTGTATATTATTTTGATACTCTTTTGATTTTTCTCTTGCAAGCTTTTTAATCGTTCCTTCACTATAAGGATGCCAAGCAAATGCTCTGTCAAAATCTCTTGCTATCTTTTTCTGGCCGAAAAGCCAAGTTATCGCTGTTAACTTCTCAACATTTCCAAATCTCTCGTCTTTCTGTAAAAGATTAGCTAAGGCTTTGTAGGATTGTTTTATTATCTCAAAAGTTTTCGGCCAATTCTCAGCAACACGAGGAAGATGGGGACGACATTCATTATTAATAACCTCTGCCCACGTATCCCCTATCCTTTCAGTTAATATTCCTTTTTCTTTTCCTTCTTTTATCGCTTCATCCATCTGCCTATCAACAAAAGCTTTTCTTAAAACTTCATCGAAATTACCTTTTTCTTTGGCTTCTTTCAGTTCATTAATTCCTTCTTTTGTAAGTTCACCGATAACATATTTTCTAAAATCTTCATTTTCTAAAAAGTCTTCGACTTTAACTGGTCTTTCTGATTTTAAAGCAATTTTATAAATAGGGTCCTTCTTAAGACCCTTTTCTGTTTCTTCAGAAAAAACCCAATCTGCCCTTTCTTTCATTTCTTTCCTGCTAGGAAATTTTATTCCCTTTTTCTTTAATTCCTTTATTTCTTTGTCTTCTGCTTCTCCAGAATAATATTTGGAAAATATCTCGTAATTCACTAAACCTTTTTGTATTAAGGGATGATTTATGATATCCAAAACAAGCTCTTTTTCTTTTGAGCTAAGCTCGGATTCTTTTTTGGCTCCTTCTGCTTCTGCCCCTGGCGCTTCTCTTGGTTCCTCCCGCCTAAAAAATTGCGGCTCTCTTTCCGGCATAGATTTTATTTATTGATAATGATTATTAACGTCAATAATCTCGACTGCGTCTTTCTCTCGGAAAATAAAAATAGCCCGATATTTTCGGTCTATTCTAAAACTCCAAATTCTCATTTTTCTTGGCTCAAGAAGTTCGGTTTCTAGGCTGGAGTAAAAAGGGTTCTGTTTGAAAAGTCGGTTCTGTTTTTCAAATTTTTTCTCGAGTCTTCTTTCTTTAAGATAATCTTTAATCTCAGGGTGGAGAGGAAAAATCTTCATAAATCTCTTGATTTTTAATATCTACTTTGCTCGAAAATAAGAAGATCGCCCCAACCCCTTGTCTAAGCTCTTGAGAAATTTCTGATTGTAAAGCCCGCTCTTTTTGAATTCTTTTATTATTTCTTTTTGATTTTTAGTCGGAGGAGAAACAAAAATATCTTCCTCTAATATCTGACGAAGGTATTCGTAGCGCATGGCTTTTTCCGCCAAACGCTGATATTCTTTTTTGGGTATAGTTACGGTAACCATATACTTAATATTAGCTCAATAAAATCTCAATGTCAAATAATTTACGCTGGCCTAAAAAATTTTGACTGTTCGAATGACATAAATCTAAATCTTTTTAATTGCCAACCAGAGTTTTTGCTGGTCAATTTCTATTTCTCGTTCGACGTCAAAAACTTGTTCGAGTCTGTCACCAGCCATTAGATCTTTGACCTTGGCTTCTTGAAGGATGATTGTTTTGTTTTTGGCCAAAATCTTACTCAATCCCTGACTCCCGAAATATCTGACTAAAATCCTATCTTTCGGCTTGAGCCCGGCTTTCTTCCTCATCGCCTGGATTTGACGGATGACATCTCTAATTATTCCTTCTTCTTTAAGTTCCGGCGTGATTTCAGTATCTAACTTGAAGCTTTTACCGATGGTAATCCTCTTAACATTGACTTCTTCTCTGACCAGGTTCAATAAGTCTTCATCGATTCTTTCTTTTATTGTCAGCTCTCTAAGGGGCTGACGAACTTTAATGCCGGCCTTAGCTCTTTCGGCTAAAGCCAGGGTTACTATTTTTCTAACCTTTTCCATTTTCTGCTCTAATTTTTCATTAATTAATTTTTTGTCCGCTTTCGGCCAATCCGCCAAGTGCACACTTGATCGAGGCGAAACCTCGATCAATTTACTATAAATCTCTTCGGATAGAAATGGTACGAAAGGGGCGGTCAGTTTGGATAAAGTTAGAAGAACAAAGCGCAAAGTGGGAGCAGCTTGGACAAAACGTTTGCGCGACCTTCTAATATACCATAAAGACAAATCGTTAATAACGAAATTTTCAATGGCTCTGGCGGCTCCCGTCACGTCGTATTTATCCAGTTTCTGGGTAACCTGCTCGATCAATCCGTTCAGTCTTGAAAGAATCCACTTATCTAATATATTTTTGGACATGCGATGTCCAACTTCGACGTAAGTTTGAAAAAATTGGTAAGAGTTCCAAAAAGTAAGAATGAACTTCTTTAAGGCTTGATTAACGTCTTTCTCGGCAAAGAGCTTGGCGTCGCCCGGCTGATTGACGGTATAGAAATACCAGCGCGCAGCGTCAGCCCCGTATTTCTCAATAATGTACCAAGGGTCAACCACGTTGCCTTTTGATTTGGACATCTTCTCTCCTTTTTCGTCCAAAACGTGACCGACGGAAATGACATTTTTGTAAGGCGCGCCTTTCTCCAATAAAGTCGCCACGGCCAATAAAGTATAAAACCATCCTCTTGTTTGATCGATGGCCTCTGAAATGAAATCGGCCGGAAATTGAATTCCTTTTTCAAAAGGAAAATGATGTTGAGCAAAAGGCATGGAACCTGAATCAAACCAGCAATCCATAACTTCGGGCGTCCGCTCCATCAGGCCTTTCGAACATTTGGAACACCGAAATTTCACTTCATCAATATAGGGCCGGTGGAAATCAAGCTCCATTTTTTCGTCATACGGCAAGACTTTAAACTCAAACTTCCTCAATTCTCCTTTTTTAATCTCTTTCCTTTTAGTAACGACTTCGACAAACTTTTCCATACTGTGCCCGCCAGCTACCTTCTCTAGCAAGGTGACGGGTCGCTTGTGGCTGACAATTAAAATATTCTTGCCTTGATACTTCTTGTCTATCTCTTTGACGAATCCAAACATCCTTTTCTCTATCTCAACGTAATTTTCTCCTTGCGGCGGAGCCGCCTGAAACCTCCTGGAATAATGCTCCAAAGGCGACAACCTCTCTCCTTTGTTCCAGAATTGACCGACTTCCTCTACCGGTTTTTCGTTGAAAACGCCAACGTCAATATCTCTAAGTCGTTTATCGAATATTACTTTCACCCCCAATCCTTTTCCAATAATCTCTGCAGTTTGTTTTGTTCTTAAAAGATCGGATGAAAAAATTAAATCAATATTTTCTCTTTTTAATCTTTGGGCTGCTTGTTCAATTTGCAATTCGCCTTTTTTGGTTAAAGGTGAATGAATCTTTTCCGGCCAACAACTAGAAAGTTTTTTTACGTTAATTAAAGATTCGCCGTGCCTTAAAATGAAATATTTGTTACTGGTAAATTTCTGGGAAATCAAATCTTCTTTCGAGCCGATTACTTCGGTCTCGCCGCATTTTCGGCACTGCCAAACGGGCAAAGGCGTTCCCCAGTATCTTTCCCGTGAAAAGGCCCAATCTTTCACCTCTTTTAACCACTCGCCGAACCTGCCTTCTTTCAAATGAGCCGGCACCCAGTTGATTTTTTGGTTGTTGGCAATCAACTGTTTCTTTGCCTTCTGCATATCGATAAACCAGCTCTCTTTGGCGTAGTACAAAAGCGGCGAGTGACATCTCCAGCAAAAGGGATAATCGTGCTCGTACATTTCTTCCTTAAAAAGCAAACTTCTTTTCTTCAAGTTCCCGATAATTAAGGGGTCGGCGTCTTTAACAAACATTCCTACCCAATTTTCAACATCTTTTTTAAACTTTCCTTCTTCGTCAACATTTAATATAACGGGCAAATTATTTTCTTTGGATACTCGCATATCGTCTTCGCCAAAAGCCGGAGCAATATGAACCAAACCTGTTCCCTCATCTAAAGAAACGAAATCTCCAGCAATAACCCTGTACGGAGGTGCGACCTCCGTAGTCGGAGGTCGCACCTCCGACACATCCGGAAATAATGGTTCGTATGCCAAGCCCAATAATTCTTTTCCTTTAAGTTCTTCAACGATTTTATATTCTTTCCCCAAGACGCTTAATCTCTCTTTAGCTAAAATTAAATATTCATTGTCAACTTTTGCTTTAACATAAGTGAAATCGGGATTGACGGTCACCGCCACATTGCCCGGCAACGTCCAGGGCGTAGTCGTCCAAACCAATAAATAAGTTTTACCTTGAGTTTCGGATTTCGGATTTCGAATTTCGAATTTCACATAAATGGCTGGTTCTTTAACTTTCTCATAGCCTTGGGCCACTTCGTGGGAAGAAAGGGATGTACCACATCTTGAACAATAAGGTACCACTTTATAATCTTTGTACAGCAGGCCTTTTTGATGAATTTGTTTTACAATCCACCACAAACTTTCAATGTAATCGTTCTCGTAAGTTATGTAAGGATGCTCCATATCGAGCCAAAAGCCAATTCTTTCGGTCAACTTCTCCCAATCCTGCTTGTAGAGCCAGACCGACTCTTTACATTTCTTGTTGAAGCGAGCTATGCCGTATTTTTCAATGTCTTTTTTGCTCTTTAATCCCAGTTTCTTCTCGATTTCCAGTTCCACCGGCAAACCGTGAGTATCCCAGCCGGCTTTTCTCTTGACCCGAAAACCCTGCATGGTTTTGTAGCGGCAGATGATGTCTTTGAAAACCCGGGCCAGAATATGGTGTAATCCGGCCTTGGCGTTGGCGGTCGGCGGCCCCTCAAAAAACAC
>CAYZHR010000013.1:0-10011 GCA_964477885.1 uncultured Candidatus Saccharibacteria bacterium | reverse complement strand
TCCGAATGTTCCGAATTCGTATCCGAATGATACGAATATTCGTAGAATTCGGATAGCCATTCGTAGAATTCGCATTATGTTAAAATTAAAAGAAAAATATCAAAAAGAAGTAGTTCCCGAGATGATGAAAGAGTTTGGCTATAAGAACCCTTTGGCTGTGCCCCACATCGAGAAAGTGGCAGTCAATACGGGGTTTGGCCGTGAGGTCGTCGGGAAAACTGGCGAAGAACAGAAAAAAATACAAGAAAGCGTGATTAACGACCTCGCTTTGATTTGCGGCCAGAAAGCCGTTTTGACGAGAGCCAAAAAAGCCATCGCCGCTTTTAAAACGAGAAAAGGTATGCCGCTTGGCGCCCGGGTGACTTTGCGGGGGCAGAAAATGTACGACTTTTTAGAGAGGTTGATTAATGTGGCCTTGCCTCGTTCCAGAGACTTCCGCGGACTCGATGCCAAGTCAATCGATAAAAACGGCAATTTAACTTTAGCTATTAGAGAACACATCGCTTTTCCGGAGATTTCTCCGGAAAAAACCAAGAATATTTTTGGTTTTGAAATAACCATCATTACAAACGCTAAAAATAGAAAACGAGGTTTAGAATTATTAAAGTTGTTGGGATTTCCTATCAAAGGTTAAGAAATAATCCGAATAATACGAATTCGTATCCGAATGATACGAATATTCGTAGAATTCGCATAATTATTCGTAGAATTCGCATTATATTTTTATGGCCACTAAAGCTCAAATAGCCAAATCCCCGATAGTATAAATCCTTCGGATTTAACTACGGGGCAGGCAAAAAGAAATTATGGCAACAAAAGCACAGATAGCAAAATCAAAAAAGAAACCTAAATTTCGAAGTCGAGTGGTGCGGCGCTGTTTTCGCTGTGGCCGAAAAAGAGGCTATTTAAGGGAATTCGGTTTATGCCGCATTTGTTTCAGGGAGATGGCCAATAAGGGCCTAATACCCGGTGTTAATAAATCAAGCTGGTAAATATATGGATTTAGTTACCGATATGCTCAATCGAATTAAGAACGCCCAGGCTGTTTTGCATCCGCAGGTCACTTTGCCATTTTCCAATTTAAAGTACGCAATAGCCAAGATTTTAGAAAAAAAAGGTTTTATTGAAAAAGCGGCCAAAGTCGGCAAAAAGTCCAAAAAATTCATTGAAATCATTTTGAAATATTCCGATAAAACCGGCGCCATTTCAGGCATGAGAAAAATTTCCAAACCGGGTCAGCGGATTTACCTTTCGGCCAAAGAATTAAAGCAGGTTAAGGGCGGTTACGGCATAGCCATCGTGTCCACCTCAAAAGGGTTGATGACGGGCCAGGAGGCCAAGCGTCAGAAGTTGGGAGGAGAATTAATTTGCGAAGTTTGGTAAGCTTGTTGATGTCGGAGATCAACAATTCACGTCAATAATTCATTCAAATTTTATGAGCAGAATAGGTAAAAAACCAATTGAAATACCCGAAGTTGTGGAAGTCAAAATTGAAGGCCAGCTCGTTTCTATCAAGGGTCCCAAAGGCGAACTCAGCCAGGCAATTCGACCGGAAATTAAGGTTGAAGTGAAAGAAAGCAAGATTTTAGTTTCTCCCCAGAAAGAAACCAAAGAAACCAGCGCTTTTTGGGGTATGACGCGGGCTTTGCTTTACAACATGGTCAAGGGAGTAATGGAGGGTTATGAGAAAAAGTTGGAAATAGAGGGAGTGGGTTACCGGGCTAGCATTGAAGGGGACCAGTTGGTTTTAAACATCGGCTTTTCCCACCCTGTTAAAATCAAGCAGCCCGCTGGCATAAAGTTTTCCGTAGATAAAAACGTCATTAGCGTCAGCGGCATCGACAAAGGATTGGTGGGAGAGATGGCCGCTGAAATAAGGCGAGTCCGTCCGCCCGAACCATATAAAGGTAAAGGAATAAGATATGCCGGAGAGCAGGTTAGAAGAAAATTAGGCAAGAAAGCGGTTGCCACCACCCAATAATCTATGCTGAAGAAAGAACAAAAAAGACATCAACGTCACAAACGGATAAGAGCCAAGGTTGTCGGTACGGCCAAAAAGCCCCGGCTTTGCGTTTCGCGTTCGAATAAACATATTTACGCTCAATTGATTGACGACGAAAAAGGAAGGATATTGGCAGCTGCCAGCGACACTGAACTTAAAAAAGGGAAGAGGACTAAAATCAACAAAGCCCAAGAAGTCGGCAAGCTGCTTGCCAAGAAAGCCCAGGAGAAAAAGATCGAGAAAGTTGTTTTTGATAGAGGTGGCTATAAATATCACGGCCGGGTCAAAGCCGTGGCCGAGGGAGCTCGAGAAGGCGGTCTCAGATTTTAATTTTTTTATTATGAGAGAAAGATTCAGAAAGTTTAATAGAGAAAAGCCGAAAGACGAGTTTGAGTCCAAGCTTTTGGATTTGGCCAGAATCGCTCACACCAGAGCGGGTGGCAGGAAGATGAGGTTTCGGGCCGTCATCATCATCGGTAATCGGGAAGGTAAGGTGGGGTTGGGCATAGCCAAAGGGAGTGATGTGCAGCTGGCAATAGAGAAAGCCACTCGCCTTTCCAGAAGATATCTGATTGAAGTGCCGATTGTTGAAGGCACCATCCCGCACGAGGTCGAAGCCAAAGTCGGGGCGGCCAAGGTTTTGCTGCGGCCCCAAAGAAAAGGCAGGGGGCTGGTGGCCGGCGGCACCGTCAGGGTGGTTTGCGCTTTGGTCGGCATCAAAAATATTTCTTCCAAGATTTTGGGTCGCACCGGCAACAAAATTAATAATGCCAGAGCTACCATTGCGGCTCTGAAGAAATTAAAATATGCAGCTCCACGAACTTAAACCGATTCACGATAAAAAAAGAAAGAAAAGGGTCGGCCGGGGAGGCAAGAGAGGCACTTATTCCGGTCGGGGAATCAAAGGGCAGAAATCAAGAGCTGGCCGTAAATTCGTGCCGGTGATTCGCGGTTTGATAAAAAGATATCCCAAGCTGCGAGGCTACAGATTCAAGTCTTTAACTGAAAAACCTTTGGTAATCAACCTGGAAATATTGGATAAAAAATTTAAATCAGGCGATAGCGTCAATCCTCAAACCTTGATTGAGCGCAAATTAATCAGTAAAATAAAAGGGAGGATGCCCCGAGTCAAGATTTTGGGCAAAGGCAAGCTGACCAAAGCCTTAATCTTAGAAGGGTGTCAGATGTCGAAACAAGCGGAAGAGAAGATTAAAAAAGCGGGGGGCACCGTGAAAGCCAATGGACCCCGTTAGAAGTTCTAGCCAGAAAAATTTTTAGAGCAAAAATTTTTCTGCTTGGCGCTAACAGGGGTATAACCAATAATAAAAGTTTGCCCCGTTAGAAACGAACTACGGGGCACAGCGTCATTATCAAATAAAAGGATGTAAAATAAAAATAATTTGAACCAGGATACGCAAAAAATAATTTAAATTTTAAATTATTTTTGCCACTGGTTTCTAACGGGGTTTGCTTAAAATTAGCCAATTGCTATATAAAACAAACTTCTAACGGGGTGGAATGGTTAAATAGGGTCAGCCAAGTTTTTAGGATAAAAGATTTGAGAGCGAAAATCCTCTTTGTTCTGGGGATTTTTGTTGTTTTTCGGTTGATGGCCAACATTCCCATGCCCGGCATCGACATCGAAAACTTAAGGTCGTTTTTTGAGCAGTTCCAGGTCTTCGGCCTTTTGAATGTTTTCACCGGCGGCACTTTGGCCAACCTTTCCATTATTATGTTAGGCCTTGGCCCTTACATTACCGCCGTCATCATTATGCAGCTTTTGACCATGATTTTTCCTCAATTGGAAAGAATATACAAAGAGGAAGGCGAAGCCGGTCGTCAGAAGTTCAACCAATACGGCCGCATCCTGACGGTGCCTCTGGCTATGCTGCAGGGTTACGCCATGTTGTCTCTCTTGCAGCGGCAGGGAGCCATTGGGGAAATGACGCCGGTTTTGCTTTTGACTTCCATTGTGACGGTGACGGCCGGCTGTCTTTTTTTGATGTGGCTGGGAGAGCTGATTACCGAAAAAGGCATTGGCAACGGCGTTTCTCTTTTGATTTTTGCCGGTATTGTAGCTGGAGTGCCAGCCAGCATCCGGACGATAATTATCCAGTGGGACCCGGCTCAAATTCCGGCTTATTTGCTTTTCTTCGGCATGGCTTTGCTGATTGTGGCCGGGGTCGTCATGGTTAACGAAGCGCGCCGCAATATTCCGGTTTCTTACGCCAAAAGAGTTCGAGGAATGAAGATGTACGGTGGAGTGTCAACTTATTTGCCCTTGAACGTTAATCCGGCTGGCGTCATTCCCATTATTTTTGCTTTATCAATTATGCTTTTTCCCGGTATGATTGCCAATTTTCTTTCCGGTGCCGGCGGGATCGTCGGCAGTGCGGCTCAGAGCATCGGCGTTCTTTTCGAAAATCCCTGGGTCTACGGCATCTTATATTTTCTTTTAGTCGGCCTCTTTACCTATTTTTACACGGCCGTCACTTTCGACCCCAAAGCCATTGCCCAGAATTTGCAGAAGATGGGCGGCTTTGTGCCCGGTATCAGGCCAGGGGCTCCTACCGCCGGTTTTCTGTATTACATTCTGAACCGGGTTCTGCTGATCGGCGCTTTGTTTCTGGGCTCTATCGCCGTTATGCCTTCAATTATCCAGGGAATTACTAATGTGGGAGCTTTTACCTTTTTGGTCGGCGGCACTTCTTTGCTGATTGTCGTTTCGGTCACCTTGGAAACCATGAGACAGGTTAAGTCTCAACTGCAAATGAGAGAGTATGAAACCTTCTAAGAAAAATTTCAAAATTATTCAGGTAGTAGGACCACAAGGTTCAGGCAAGGGAACCCAAGCTAAGCTTTTGGCTAAGAAGTTTAAATTAAAATACCTGGGTAGCGGCGATGTTTTACGGGCGCGTCAGAAATTAGGTGATTTTACTGGGAAAAAACTTATTAGAGTTATGAACAGCGGCGCATTAATCCCTAGTTTTATTATTGTTAAAATTTTAGGAGATGAATTTGAAAATTTAAAAAAACAAAAAATCAACGGACTTGTTTTAGATGGCTGGACAAGAATAATTTATGAAGCTATCTTGGCAGATGAAGCCATGGATTGGTACGAATGGAATAAAGGATTCAAGGTCATTCTTCTTAAGATTTCAAGGAAAGAATCATTTAACCGTTTAACTAAAAGAAGACAATGCAAAAAATGCGGTAGACTCATTCCTTGGCTTGGAGAGTTTAAAAAACTTAAGAAATGTGACAAATGTGGCGGAGAACTCGTTACTAGACCGGATGATAATATTCAATCTATTGAGAAACGGCTTGAAGAATATAAAGAAAAAACCCTTCCAACGATTAATTATTACAAGAAACAAGGTAGATTAATTGAAATAAACGGTGAGCAGTCGATTGAAGACGTGTTTAAAGACGTTTTGAAAGCTTTGTAGTCGATGAAAATTACGATAAAGACAAAAGAAGAAATCGAGACAATGAGAGAGGGCGGAAAGATTCTGGCTCGCATCATGAAAGAGCTGGAAAAAATAGTCAAGCCGGGGATTTGCACCAAAGAATTAGACAGGGTCGCCGAGACCCTGATTTTAAAATCGGGCGGCAAATGCTCTTTTAAGGGTTATCAAAATTTTCCAGCTTGTTTGTGCACTTCAATTAACGAAGAGATTGTTCATGGCATTCCCTCTGAAAGAATCTTAAAAGAAGGCGAAATTATTTCTCTTGATTTGGGGATTTTCTATCAAGGTTTCCATGCCGACATGGCCGTAACTTTGCCAGTAGGGGAAATTTCGCCTGAAGTCCGAAAATTAATTGAAGTGACAAAAGAAGCCTTAAAAAAAGGCATTGAGAAAGTCAGACCGGGCAGCACTTTTGACGATGTCGGTTTTGCCATCCAGAAATACGTTGCATCGCAAGGGTTCAAGGCGGTCCGCGACCTTTGCGGTCACGGTATCGGTCGTAAACTGCACGAAGATCCCCAGATTCTGAATTTTATCGAAGAGAGAAGCGGAGAAGAGATCAAAGAAGGTATGACTTTTTGTCTGGAACCCATGGCGACAGCAGGGGATTGGCGCATCAAGCAATCTCGAAATAAACAGACCTGGGAGACTGCCGATGGTTCTTTGTCAGCCCATTTTGAACACACAATTTTAGTCAACAAGACCAGCCACCAAATCTTGACAGAATAAAATTAATACATTATTCTAAAGGAAAATAAAAACACGAGTCCGGGGCACGAGTCCGGGACTCGTGAACACATATGCCTCGAAGAAAAATCCAAATTGCAAACGGAGAATTTTATCACCTTATTAAAAGAGGTATCGAAGGACGAGAGATTTTTTTAGACGATGAAGATCGTTTACGTTTTTTGAACAGCTTATTGGTTTTTAATGATAAATTGCCAACTCCTTGGGAGAATCGCAGTTTTTGGTACCAGCGGAACCCGGCGTTATTAGGTAAAATGAATTATAATCCGAAATCTCCCTTGTTGGAAATTCATAATTTTACTTTTATGTCAGACCACTTTCATTTATTAGTCCGTCAATTACTTGATGGGGGAGTTAAACTTTTAATGCAAAAACTCGGCGGCTATTCTTATTATTTTAATAAAAGATACCAAAGAAAGGGGACCTTATTTCAAGATAGATATAAAATAATTCACATTTCAAACGAAGAACAGCTCAAAAATACTTTTGTTTACATTCATACAAACCCGGTGGTTATGGTAGAACCGGAATGGAAAAATCGGAAAGTGAAAAACCCTGAAAGGGCGATAGAATTTTTGAAAGAAGAATATCGTTGGTCAAGTTATTGGGACTATATTGGCAAACAAAATTTTCCTTTTTTGACGACTCGCGATTTCTTTTTAGAGTTATTCAATGGTAAAGAAGGGATTGAAAAAGAAGTTAATTCTTGGATATATCTTAAGAATGATATATTTAAAGACGAAAAAAAGTCGGCTCAAATATTTTTTGAGTAACACGAGCCCCGGACTCGTGAGGCCGGACTCGCCGGACTCGTGAGGCCGGACTCGTGGGACATATTTTGTTTTTGGGGAATTTGTAGTAAAATAATTTAATATGTATCTTTCAGTTATTATTCCGGCGTACAATGAAGAGAGGAGACTGCCCCAGACCTTGGCGGAGATTGATAAATATTTAGGCCGGCAGAAATACGAGTCCGAAATTATTGTAGTTGACGGCGGTTCATCCGACCGGACTTCAGAAGTTGTCCAAAGTTTGACCTCCGGTATGAAAAATCTGAAATTAATTGAAGTGAAAGGTTGTGCTGGCAAGGGACAAGCGATCAAAGAAGGAATGTTTCAAGCTCAGGGAGAGTTTAGGCTTTTCACCGATGCCGACAACTCCACTAGTTTGGATCAAATTGAGAAAATGTGGCCGGAGTTCAAGAAGGGCTTTGATATTGTTATTGGTTCAAGAGATATTAAAGGAGCAGTTTTAGACCCGCCCCAGCCTTTTTTGAGAAAGATAATTTTGGGCGGTGGATTCAAGCTTTTGAGGAAGATAATCATTGACTTCTGGTCGATTTCCGACACTCAGTGCGGTTTCAAACTTTTCAGCGCCCGGGCCGCTCAGGATATTTTCCCCAGACTGACGATTTTGGGTTTCTCTTTTGATGTTGAGGTTTTAGTTTTAGCCAGGGAACTGGGCTATAAATTCAAAGAGGTGCCGATCAGGTGGATTAACGACCCTGAGAGCAAAGTAAAACCCAAACATATTATCAAAATGCTGTGGGAGATGATCAAAATTAAGTTGAATTTGATCAAAGGAATTTATGGCTAAAAGACCAAAGTTTCCATCGGAACTGCGCTTTGACCCTTTATCCCATGACTGGGTGATTATCGCCACGGGCCGGGGCAAACGCCCCGAAACCTTTAAGAAAGAAAGAAAGAGAGAAATTATTCCTTCTCAAAAAAATTGTCCTTTGTGCCAAATAGATAAAGGGAAAATGATTTTGTCTTTGGGCAACACCTTTGTCATTCCCAACAAGTATCCCGCTCTCATTCCTTCAAACAATTTGAATGAGAAATCGGACGGACCTTATCAGAAAATGGATGGCGTTGGTTATCATGAAGTGATAATTACCCGTGAGCACCGCAAATCAATCGCTCAGCTTTCAGTCGGTCAGGTTCGGGAATTGATTGACGTTTATCAATTGAGATACCTGGACTTGATGAAAAGGAAGTTCGTTAAATATGTTTCCATTTTTCATAATCACGGGGAAGAAGCGGGCGCTTCCATTTTCCACCCTCATTCTCAGATTGTGGCCAGCCCGGTGATTGATCCCGATTTGAATCGGGCGATTTCAAACTCCCAAAAATATTTTCAGGAGAAGAAAAAATGTATTTATTGTTTAATGAACCAGTGGGACGAAAAAGCAAAGAAAAGGGTCGTTTTCGAAAACAGAGAGTTTTTGGTCGTCTGTCCGTTTGTTTCCAAAACCGCCTTTGAAATGATAATCTCTCCCAAAAAGCACCTGCCTTATTTTGAGAAAATCACCGAAGACGAAAAGAAGTATTTGGCTCAAGCTCTCCAGGTGGCTTTGAAGAAAGTTCATCGAGCCCTGGGCAATCCTCCCTATAATTTTTATTTGCACACCGCTCCGTGCGACGGCAGAAACTATGATTTTTATCACTGGCACTGGACGATTCTTCCCAAAACAGCCATTTGGGCCGGTTTTGAGCTTTGCACTGGCATTGAAATCTCAACGATTGAGCCGGAAAAAGCTGCTGCCTATTTGAAAAAACAAAAATGATATCCGAATACTACGAATTAAAAACTTTTCTTATTGCTATGTCGCCGTTTCTGGAATTGCGAGGCTCTATTCCCATTGCTTTGAGCGTTTATCAGCTGCCAGTTTGGTCGGCTTATCTGATTTCCGTTTTGGGCAACGTAGTGCCGGTAATTTTCATTCTTTGGTTGCTGTCAGCGGTTTCTCGGTTTTTAAGCAGTCATTTTTATTTCTTCAACCGTTTTTTCGTTTGGCTTTTTGAAAGAACTAGAAAAAACCATCAGAGTAAATTTGAAAGATGGAAAGAATTTGCTCTGGTAATTTTCGTGGCCATTCCCTTACCCTTGACCGGCGCTTGGACTGGCTCTTTATGCGCTTTTGTTTTCGGCATTCCTTTCAAAAAAGCCTTTCCCTTGATTACTTTGGGGGTTGTTATCGCCGGAGTAATTGTCACTTTAACCACTTTAGGCATAATTCAATTAATATGAAACCTCTAATCGTAGCCAATTGGAAAATGAATCCGACCACTTTGAAAGAAGCCAGGCGTAATTTTGATTTGATTAAAAAGGGCATTAAGGGGCTGCGGGGAGTCGAGAGCGTAATTTGCGCCCCATTTGTTTTTCTTTCTGATTTAAAACCAGATAAGAATCTTAAACTTGGCGCTCAAGACTGTTTTTGGGCTGAAAAGGGTGCTTTCACTGGCGAAATATCTCCTTTAATGTTGAAGAACTTGGGGGTAGAATATGTAATTTTGGGGCACTCGGAGCGAAGAAAGTATTTGGGCGAGAAAACCGAGGCAGTGAACAAAAAAATTAAAGCTGCTTTAGAGGCTGGGCTTAAGGTTATTTTCTGTGTGGGCAGCGAAACAAAAATACCGGGCAAAGAGATGAAATATCAACTGGAGAAAGGTTTGGTAGGGCTGGACACATCGATTTTTAGCAAATTAATTCTGATGTATGAGCCGGTTTGGGCAATTAGTACGACCAAGAATAAAATTATCGCCATCCCTCAAGAGGCACTTCGGGGGGCACAGTATATGAGAAAAATCATAGAACAATTATTTGATAAAAAAACTTCTCAAGCGGCAAGAATTGTTTATGGCGGTAGCGTGGATAGTACCAATATTAAAGGATTTCTTACTCAAGGGAAAATGGCGGGAGGATTAGTTGGAGCCGCTTCTCTGAAGCCCAAAGAGTTTATTGACATCGTCAAAAAGGCGTGCTATCTTAGGTAGATAACATATGGAA
>CAYZHR010000012.1:9177-10729 GCA_964477885.1 uncultured Candidatus Saccharibacteria bacterium | reverse complement strand
CACCACTCCTCGTTGGGCCTGATGGGGCTGTTTTGAATTTCGATGTAGTCATTGGCAATACTAACGACTAAACCGTTGTAGGCCCACTCGGTGTTTTGCTTAGAAGGGTTTGGGGGAACAAATCCACCGCCGCCTCCACCACCGCCGCCAGGAGCGCCTCCGCCACCGGGTGGACCGCCGCCAGGACCGCCGGCAGCTCCCGAGCCGATCGTAATTAACACACCGATCAAGATAGCAGCCAAGGCAATCAATATTTGTTTTTTCACTGTCTTTATCTCCTTCCCTTTTTAATTTACTGAATTGATTTTACTATGATATAATAAAAATGTCAATGGTCGATGAATTTTCAATTTATTTCGATGGTCGATGAATTTTCAATTCATCTCGATCTTCAATAAATTTTCAATTTATTTCGATGGTCGATGAATTTTCAATTTATTTCGATGGTCGATGAATTTTCAATTTATTTCGATGCTTAATTTCTTAGATTTAAAACCTGAAGCATTTGGTCTAGATATTTCCGACCTGTCTTTAAAGATTATCAAACTCAAGAAAAAGGGGAAGTTTTTAGATTTGGCTTGTTTTGGCGAAATGCCCGTCAAGCCCGGCTTGATTGAGAAAGGAGAAGTCAAGAATGAGGAAGAAGTGGCGAAAACAATCAAAGAAGCCTTAACCCGAATCAACGGAGGAAAATTGAAAACAAAAAAAGTCATTGTTTCTCTGCCCGAAGAAGAAGCTTTTTTGCAGGTCATTCAAGTCCCCAAAATGGCGGCCGAGGAAGCGAAAAAAGCGGTTTTTTTCGAAGCCGAAAACTACATTCCATTGCCGGTTGAAAAAGTTTATCTCGATTCCCAGATTATTCCTCCAATAGTTGACCACTTAGACCATCTTGATGTTTTAATCGCCGCCCTGCCCAAAGAAACAGTTGACTCCTACCTTTCTTTAGTCAAGAAAGCGGGCTTGGAGCCCTTGGCTTTAGAAATTGAGTCCCAGGCCATTTCCCGGGCGCTCGTTACCAACGAAATGAGCCGGGAGCCTTTACTCTTGATTGACTTGGGGGCAACCAGGACGAGTTTCATAGTTTTTTCCGGCCATTCTTTGAGATTTACTTCCTCCCGGCCGATTTCAGGCAAGCATCTTACTGAAATCATTGCCCAAACCTTCAAAATTGACTTGAAAAAAGCCGAAGAAATTAAAGTAACCTACGGCATAGAAGGCAACGGGAAAGGCATTAAAATTTTAGAAGCTTTGACGCCAAGCTTGTTTGAGTTGGTTAAAGAGATCAAGCAATGTTTGGTCTATCATCAAACCCATGCCGCCCACGAGCATCTGCCGCCCAACGGCAAAAAAATCGCCAGGGTCATCCTTTGCGGCGGCGGGGCTAATTTGAGGGGTTTGAGCGAATTTCTTTCTTTACAGCTTAATTTATCGGTGGAACTCGGCAATCCTTGGGCTAATATTCTGCCTAACCACTTGAAGGAAGTGCCCAGACTTTCTTACCAAGAATCTTTAAGGTATACTACCGCTTTAGGGTTGGCTTTACGAGGCATAT
>CAYZHR010000012.1:0-9077 GCA_964477885.1 uncultured Candidatus Saccharibacteria bacterium | reverse complement strand
CTTTTACCTCCTACAGAAAAAATCAACCTTCAGAAAAAAGAAAACTATCAGCTAATTTTGATTTTAGGAGCAACCGTCCTGTTTTTTTTCATTACTCTCTCTTTAATTTTGTTTTCCGTCGAAATTTACATTTCAGGACAAGCTGAGGCTGAAAAAATCCTGGCTGATTCAGAAAAGGAAAGATTTGAAGCCTCGGAAACCCAAAACCTTGAAGGAGAGATTAATTTGATAAATCAGAACCTTTCAAGGTTAGATTCTTTTTACGAAAGTCAACCTGTCTGGAGTAAGTCTTTAGAGGAAATAGCTGAAATAATGCCGGGAGTGATGTATTTAAACACTTTATCTTTGCAACCGGTGCCGAAAAAGGAAAATAAATTCCAAGTGGCATTGGGCGGCTACTGTCCCACCAGGGAAGATTTGTACGAATTTAAGAGAAAGCTTGAAGAAGAGTCAAATTTCAACGAGGTTTCTTTTCCTCCGGTCAGTTGGGTTAAGTCGAAAGATATTAATTTTAGCGTAACCTTCGAAATTGGATTATGAGCCCCGTTAGAAGTCTTAGTCAGAAAAAATTATAGATAATTTTTTCTGTAGGGTAATAACGGGGGTAAAAAAAATAAAACAAAAGTCTTGTTGAAATTAGCTCTGTACTAAATAAGACAGACTTCTAACGGGGTGAGTCCAGATAAAAAAATAAAAATAAGCTTGGTGATTCTCGGCGCAATTGTTTTAGCTTTCGTTATTTTTCTGATCTATCCTTTAATTAGCGGCATCCAAAAAGAAGCTGCTGAACTCATGGCTCAAAAAAACAATTTGGCGGAGCTCGAAACTAAAATTGAAAATTTGGAAAACTTTAAAGCAACTCATAAAGTTTATCAGCCGAACTTCGATAAGCTCGAAAGCTTACTTATTGACCCTCGAGAGCCTCTCGGCTTCATCGAGTTTTTGGAGGAAGAATCAGCCAACTCCCAAGTTTTGATTGAGATTGCGCCTCTTTCTCCCAATACGATTAAAGACGACCCTTGGCCGTCAATGAATTTTCATTTGGCCCTAACCGGCTCTTTTCCTCATTTCCTAAACTTTTTTGAAAAGTTGGAATTAAGTCCTTATCTGGTTGAAGTTTTAAGTTTGCATGTGAGGCATCTGACCGAAAGTGAAATTCTGGCAAAAAAACTTGATAATTTATCGATTCAAGATATTAATGCCGCTTTGTCGATAAAAGTTTATACGAAATGAGATTTTTATGAAAAAAGCGAATTTTAAAAAATCAATAGATGGCCTGAAACAATTCTGCCGCAGTTCCGCCAGACACTCTTTTTTGAGTTTTTTGGTTCTATTACTGATCGCTTTGCTGCTGGGCGGTATTTTATTCTATAAATACAATATTCTAGCCGGGCAAAGAGAGCCGGAAATCAGCGGCCAGCCGATTGAGTTTAAGGAAAATCTTTACCAGAAAATTTTAGGAGAATGGCAGAAGAGGGGAGAGAGATTTGAAGCAGCTAAAGAAAAAGAATATCTTGATATTTTCAGATAAACCAGGTATAATCAAGCGTCTGTCCCTGTAGCTCAACTGGATAGAGCACTAGCCTTCTAAGCTGGGGGTTGTGCGTTCGAGTCGCACCAGGGACACATGGTGGCTATAGTGTAACAGTAGCACTAGAGTTTGTGGAGCTCTAAGAGGCGGTGCAAATCCGCTTAGCCACCCCAAAATAAAATGAAAGAGGTTTAGTCTCTCTCTCCTAAAACAACCTTGCAAATTATCTCTTTGCCGCCTCGGAAGACTCTTAAATTGATATTTTCACCGATTTTGCACTTTTGCAAAACGTCTTCCAAGGGGCTTTTTTCAGAAACTTTGGTGTTTTGAATTTCCAGAATTACGTCACCTTCCTTGACCCCGGCTCGATGGGCGGCGCTTCCCAGCACCACACCGGTTCCTTCCGGAGTCGGTTCGGAAATCACCAGAGCCCCTCGTTCAACGGGGAGCTTGAATCTTTCTTTTAATTCTTTGTTCAATAAAATATACCTTATCCCTAAAAAAGGGAGGCGCAGTTTGCCGTATTTTTTCAGGTCTTGCAAGTCTTTTTCGGCATTGTTAATCGGCAGGGCAAAACCGATGTTCTCAGCCATAAAAACCATGGCCGTATTAATGCCGATTACTTTACCGTTGATGTCAATTAAAGGGCCGCCGGAATTGCCGGGGTTGATGGCGGCATCCGTCTGAATCAAGCCTCTGAGCTTGGTGATTTGCTTGGTGATAGCGTCGCCCGCCGTGATTTCTCGGGAAAGGCCGGAAACGACTCCGACCGAAACCGTATTACGGAACGCCCCCAGAGCCGTGCCGATGGCGATGGCAGTTTGACCCAGTTCCAGTTTCGAAGAGTTCCCGAGCTCAATCGCGGGAAGATTTTTAGCTTTGATTTTGATGATAGCTACATCGTTAATCGGGTCTCTGGCCAAGACTTGGGCATCGTATTTTTTTTCGTCATCATCCAGCAAAACAACGTATTCTGCTTTGGGGTCAGCGACGACGTGGCGGTTCGTTAAGACAATTCCGTTAGAGTTAACGATGAAACCTGAACCGCCTCCCACATTTACTTTCTTTTTGCCTTTTGGAACTAAAAATGGCCCTCCCTGTCCAAACGGGGGAGAAGAACCGAGAGGACTTTCAAAAACCGGCAGCATTTTGGAAACGGTGATGCTGACTACGGCCGGCAGAACCTTTTTCACTATTTTAGGAATGGGTGAATTCTGACTGTATTTACTCATACACCGAGCTTCTATTAGAAGCGAAGGTCAAGAAGAGAACGGAGTTCTCTTCGCCTTCATTTACCGAGCTTCTATTTATAGGTTCGATGAGATAAATCTCATCTTGAACTTCACTATCGTTCGTTAATCGAAAGTTAAGAAGAGAACGAAGTTCTCTTCGCCATTGTTTCATTTTATCACACCGTTGCCAAGAAGCAAATTTCCTGCTAAGATTTAATATAATTAAAGCCCTTGTAGCTCAACAGGATAGAGCAGTGGCGTCCTAAGCCATTGATCCAGGTCCGACTCCTGGTAAGGGCACAGAAATAGCCAGCTCTTTTTAAATTTTTAGAAAGGAGGTGATGAGAAGTGAAGAAAAAACTTTTGAATGAGTTAAAGTTCTTGACCGTTAATTTTATTCTGGCGCCTCTCCTGGGGCTTACTATTTGCTGGTTGGAAGCATTGCAAAGGATAAAAATTCGTAATTTTAACCGCTTTCCTCAATGGGAAGAAAAGCTAATTGTTGTTTCAAACCACCCTGCTTTACTTGAACCAGTAATTCTTCCGGTAATGGGTTTCCCCTGGATGAATTTCCCCTGGATTTTTTCTCCTTTATGGCAAAGGATTAGACCATCGCTAAATTGGTTTAGAGAGTTGCAAAGAGAATTTTCTCTATCAAAGAAACTCATTCTAGTGAATCTTCCAGACAAAAAGAACTTTTACGACCCGCTTTATATGAATATACTGCAAGGAATCAACATCCCCGTTGATCGAGGAAATAAAACTCAGGCAAGGATTAGCACTGTTTTCGTTCTCAAGAGAATTCTTGAAAACGGCGGGAGAGTTCTAATTTTCCCCGAAGGGACGAGAACCTTTAAAACAATAAAAGCAACCAGGTTCATAACTAAAAGCGGGAAGGAATTGGGGAAACTCAAAGATGGGGCAGGTTGGCTGGCCTTAAAAACCGGAGCGAAAATTCTACCAATTTGGGTTGAAGGAACAGATAAGGTTTTACCAAACAATAAGTTTTTCTTCCCCAGGTTATGGCACAGTATGACAATCAAGATTGGCAATCCCTTTTTAATTCGAGGTAATAACCGCCAAGAAGCTACTTTAGAGATTGCCGAAGCTCTTTTAGAACTTGCTGGTGAAAATAATAAAAAAGGGTAAGAAAACTTTAAAAATTAGAATCTTGCCCTCATTTTTGGGCCCATAGCGCAGTTGGTAGCGCGCCAAGATGGCATCTTGGAGGTCGCGAGTTCGAGCCTCGCTGGGTCCACAATGAAACTGATCGAGGCGAGACCTCGATCGGTTTATTTATTGTCATTTTGACAAGTGAGGTGTAAAATGGTAAAAATAACGGTTGCGGAGGTGTGCGAGAGTGGTTGAATCGGGCAGTCCCGAAAACTGCTATGGCTGTAAGGCCATCGAAGGTTCGAATCCTTCCGCCTCCGCCAATAAAATTATGATAAAGTTTTTCAAAAAAACCGAAAAAGAGCCGGAAAGCCTTAAAGAGGTTTTAAGTTATCTTAAAAAAATAACAGAGGACCATAAGCAAATTTCTCGAGAATTAGCTGATTTTAAGAAAGAAAGCAAAAAAAACCTTCAGAAGGTAGGCATTATTAGATTTAATCCTTTTAAAGAGGTTGGCGGTGACCAAAGTTTTTCTCTGGCCGTACTTGATGCTATGGATAACGGTTTTGTCGTCACTAGTCTTTATAGTCATGACGGCAATCGCGTCTATGCCAAGCCAATTGAAAAAGGCGTTTCGATTTATTCATTATCTAAAGAAGAGAGAAAAGTTTTAGACAAAGCCATGGGAGCGTAATAATATGACCAAAGAAACCCAAGAAAAAAAGGAAGGACTTCAAATGCGGCCTCCGGTCGTGGTTGTTTTAGGGCATGTCGACCACGGCAAGTCTTCCATTTTGGAAGCCGTCAAAGATTTTAAGATTACCGCCAAAGAAGCCGGCGGCATCACTCAGCACATTGGCGCTTACGAAGTTGAACACCAAGGAAAAAAAATCACTTTCATTGATACTCCCGGCCACGAAGCTTTTTCCGCCATCCGCTCCCGAGGAGCCAAAGCAGCCGACATCGCCATTTTGGTGGTGGCTGGAGAAGAAGGAATGAAGCCTCAAACTAAAGAAGCCATCTTTCATATTAAAAAAGCGGGGATACCTTTTATTGTGGCCATTAATAAAATTGATAAGGCCGAAGCCAATCCCGAGAAAGTCAAAAGAGAGCTGTCGCAGAACGACGTCTTGGTTGAATCAATGGGTGGCAAGATACCTTCGATTGAAACCTCGGCTAAAACCGGTCAGGGCGTCGAAGGGCTTCTGGAGCTAATTTTATTGGTGGCTGAGATGGAAGAACTGAAAGGAGATGTTGAAAAACCGGGCGAGGGTGTAGTGATTGAAGCTTATTTAGATGCCCAGCGGGGGCCAACCGCCACCTTGCTTCTAAGAGACGGAGTTTTGCAACAAGGCGACATTGTCGGCACTCGCTCTACTTCCGGTAAAGTCAAAGTTTTGGAAGATTTCCAGGGCAATCTTTTAGAAAAGGCTTTGCCTTCTACGCCTTGTATTGTTCTTGGTTTTGAAAACGTCCCTCAGGTCGGAGAAAAGTTCGAAGTCTATTCCGATTTGGAATTAGCCCAAAAGTATATTGAGAAAAAAGAAAGAAAAAATAAGGAGGGAGAAGTGTTTTTCATTGAAGAAGGAAAGAGGGTTTTAAATTTAATTTTGAAAGCCGACGTCCGGGGTTCAATTGAAGCGATCGCCGAAGTGTTTAAAGGACTGCCGCAGGAAAAAGTAGTTTTGAGAATCTTAAAAAGCGACTTGGGAGAAATAAACGAAGGCGACATAAAACTGGCTCAATCAAGCTCGGCCAGAATCTTAGGATTCAGGGTGAAAACAAGTCCGGTTGCTTTAAAATTAGCTGAAAGAGAAAATATCAGATTGATGACGTTTGACGTGATTTACGAATTGGCTCAGGCGGTCCGTCAGTTGATGGAAAAGGCGGTTGCCCCGGAAAAAGTGAGAGTTGATTTGGGCAAGCTTAAGGTTCTGGCCATTTTCCGGACGGAGAAAAACCGTCAGATCGTCGGCGGCAAGGTTACCGAAGGCGAGATTAAAAAAGGCAGCTCAATTGAAGTTTTCCGCAACGGGGAACTTTTGGGCAGAGGCAGATTAATCAGCCTCCAAAAAAACAAAAAGGACGTTGAGCTGGCGACCAAAGGAGAAGA
Organism: uncultured Candidatus Saccharibacteria bacterium; assembly: GCA_964477885.1. Taxonomy (GTDB): domain Bacteria; phylum Patescibacteriota; class Minisyncoccia; order Minisyncoccales; family MHMH01; genus CAYZHR01. Next base: position 3,088 of record CAYZHR010000012.1, on the reverse strand, counting down.
ATGCGGCGTCTTATACGAAGGAGACGTCGGGGTGGCCGAAGGAGATACTTTGGCTATTTATTTTGAAGAGAGGAAAAAAGGAGAACTCTAATTATGGAACGGATTTCCAGAGTCAACCAACTTATCAAAAAAGAATTATCTCAAATCCTCCTTAAAGAAGTTGATTTTCCTCGGGATGTCTTGGTTACGGTTACCCGGGTGGAAAGCTCGGCCAATTTATACCAGGCCAAAGTTTATATTTCAGTGATGCCGGAAGAAAAAAGCGCTGATGTTTTGGGACTCCTCCGGGAGCTGATTTATTCTCTTCAACAGGAACTGAACAAACGCCTAAAAATGAGGCCGATTCCCAGGATACAATTCGTCAGAGAAAAAAAGACGGCTGAAGCCGGCAAGATAGAAGAATTATTGGAAAAAATTCACCAAAAAAATGGCTAACGATCTTTTTCAACAATTCCAGAGGATAGACGGATTATTAAAAAATGCCCGCAGAGTGTTGGTAGCTTCTCACCAGAATCCCGATCCGGATGCCGTCTCTTCCGTTCTGGTTCTCCATTATATTTTTAAAAAAGAAAATTTGGAAAGCCTTCCTTTTTTGCCTGATTTGCCTCCAAAAAATCTGAGCTTCCTGCCCGGTTTTTTTGAAATTAAAAACGAAATAGGTTCTTTTCAGCCAGACGTTCTTTTGGGGCTTGACTACGGCGACTTTAAAAGATTAAGAATCCCCGAAGATATTTTAAATCGATTATCTCTAAACATAATCACAATTGACCATCATCTGGAGAGTGACCAGAGAGGGGAGGTTAAGATTTTAGATCCGGAATTTTCTTCCACCTCGGAGATCATTTACCATTGGCTGAAATACAAAAACATTGAGATTGATAAAGAGATCGCCACTTGCCTTTTGACCGGCATTTTCTCTGACAGCGGCGGGTTTTGCCACGTGGCGACAAGCGCCCAGACCCTCAGTATCGTTTCAGAGCTTCTTTTAAAGGGAGTTTCTTTAAACAAGATCGCTGCTCAAACTTTGCTTTTTCAAAAATCTCTTAACATTTCCCGAGCCTGGGGCCAGATTTTATGCCGCGTTCAACTGAACGAAGAAACGGGTCTGGCCTACTCTTGGGTGACGGCTGATGATTTTGTAGATTTCGGATTGAGTCTGGCCGATTTTGACGGCATTGCCAACCTTGTTTCGACTGGTTCGCCCTTCAATCTGGGATTATTTCTGGTTGAATACGAAAGAGGAAAAATTAAAGGAAGTTTAAGGTCGGAATTGCAAAGCGAGAAAAATGCGGTCAAGATAGCCAAGGCCCTGGGCGGCGGCGGCCATCCTTATGCCGCCGGCTTTATGCAGGAAGGAACGGTCGAAGAAATCTTGAAAAAAGTCCTAAAACTGATAGAATAGGCGCGTGGCCACGTAGCCAAGAAGTAAGGCAACGGTCTATCCCGAACAAAAATTTTGGCGCGGTACCCAAGTGGTAAGGGGAGAGTCTGCAAAACTCTTATACGTGGGTTCGATCCCCACCCGCGCCTTAAAAATGAACAAGAGGAGATATTTATTAAATGAGAAATTTTTCGATAAGTGGTCCTCGGAGATGGCTTATATTTTAGGATTTTGGTTTGCTGATGGTTATATGCGTCATGAAAAATCTTATAGAATTGTCTTTGCTTCTAAAGATTATCATTTACTTTTACAAATAAGAAATTGTTTAGGATCAAACCACCCAATTTATCGAAGAAAAGATGGTACGGGCGATCAACTTATTATATTTTCTAAACAAATATATCTCAAACTTTTAGCTTTGGGAGGAAAAAGATGTAAAAGTAAAATTATAAGATTTCCTCGAGTACCTTATAAACACTTACCGGATTTCATCCGAGGATATTTTGATGGGGATGGCAGTGTATTTCATACAACTTATATTCATACAAAAACAAAAAGACCTCGCACAGAATTAAGAAGTAATTTTACTTCCGGGAGTCCAAAGTTTTTAGAAGATCTTCAGAATGCCTTAGTAAATAACCTCGGGGCTATTAAGAAAAAGATATGTTCATATAATAAAGGTGCTTCTTGGAAATTAGGATATGGGACGTATGATACATTAAAATTATTACAGTTTATGTATTACCCTAATTACTCTGTAGGGTTAGAAAGAAAAGCGGCCTTTTTAGGAAAAAGGGGGAATTAGGTTTTTATTTGCCCGGGTGGTGGAATGGTTTACACGCAACACTTAAAATGTTGTGAGCGAAAGCTCATGCGGGTTCGACTCCCGCCCCGGGCACAAAACAAAACCCGACGTTTGATATGTTCAACGTCGGGTTTTAAACGACTTCGGGAGTCGTTTAGCTTTCTAATATTTCAACGTAAGTTGTTTTAGCGCCGAATTCTTTTGCTTCCCAGTAAGAAGGGAACCAAATATCGATATGATAATAGCCTTTCCTCGAATTCATTCTGTCTTCCACTACAAACACCTTGTCGCCGTAAAGTTCGGGAATCCTGATTTTAGTGCCGAACGGGAATAAATTATTGGCAATAATTCCATCTCTGACCCAGGTGCCGGCAGCCGTGATGAAAGGGTCCGAATCTGTTTCGAAAACCGTCGAAGAATAGGCAGTGGCCACGACTCTTATTTTTTGGACCACCTTGGGTTCCGGCAAAGGAGAGTTGGCGAGCAAACTGTTTCCCTGCACGGTCAAAAGGCGGGAAACGGCCTCTTCCGGTACATCTTTTTGAATCTGTGGTTCAACAACCGAAAAGCTGCCCAGAACCAGGACGACGAGAATCAAAACTAAATTGGATTTTAGGATTTCAGTCATTTTAAAACCCCTTTTCAGGGATTATACCATTCTACTCTATTCATAGAGATTGTCAAGTCGGGCTGGGAATCGAAGAGTTGCCCGAAGGAAGTTGCCCGAAGGCATTCCCTCGCTTCGCTCGGAATTCGGGGAGTGGGCTATCGGCGAAGGGGAACGGCTTCTCTGCACGTAACCCTAATAAAAATTTACCCGCCCTAAAGGACGGATAAATTTTCATATGAGTATATTTACGACTTCGCTCGAACTTATTTTATCAAAAATTCCTGATTTTGAA